>JAAYXX010000245.1 GCA_012515695.1 Chloroflexota bacterium | reverse complement strand
TCATCGCTTCTGGACGATGCGTGGCCACGAGACCCGTTACCAGAACGGATTCGACTGTCAGGGCCTCTGGGTAGAGGTCGAGGTCGAGAAGGAACTGGGTTTCGCGTCCAAGAAGGATATCGAGTCCTTCGGGCTCGACCCGTTTGTGCGCAAGTGCAAAGAGCGCGTGCTGCGCTATGCCGCCGTGCAGACAAACCAGTCCATCCGCCTGGGCTACTGGATGGATTGGAATGACCCCGACTGGCTGAACTGGCTGGCGGACCGACTGGTAGAAGACCCGCGCCAGGTGATTACCGTGCCCGGCCCCAACGGCCCGGTGACCGACACCGTTGAGCAGATTGTGGGGCGGCTGGGCCTGCCAGAACTGGGCGGCAGCTATTTCACGTTCTCCAACGAGAACAACTATATGATCTGGACCTTCCTGAAAAAGTGCTGGGACAAGGGTTGGCTCTATCGCGGGGCCGACGTGATGCCCTGGTGCCCGCGCTGTGCCACCGGCATCAGCCAGCACGAGATCGTCACCGACGGCTATCAGGAATTGACCCACCGCGCCGTGACCGTTCGCTTCCCGCTGCGGGGCCGCGATAAGGAATACCTGCTGGTTTGGACCACCACCCCCTGGACGCTGACCAGCAACGTGGCCGCCGCCGTAGGTCCCGACCTGACCTATGTCAAGGTCACAGATGGCAACGAGACGCTGTACCTGTCCAAAGGGACCATGCACATGCTGCGCGGCCAGTATCAGGTGTTGGCAGAGTTTCAGGGCAAGGATATGGGAGGCTGGTCCTACGATGGCCCCTTTGACGACCTGCCCGCGGCCCAGGAGCCGGGCGGCTATACCGAGCTGCGCGAGCTGACCAAGGGGATCGAGACTTCCGCTGTGGAGGCTCACCGGGTGATCCTGTGGGATGAGGTCGGCGAGGCAGAGGGCACGGGCATCGTGCACATTGCGCCGGGCTGCGGTGCCGAAGACTTTCAGTTGGGCAAAGAGTATCACCTGCCCCTGGTGGCCCCGCTGGACGAGGAAGGGTACTTCCTGGACAAGTTCGGCTGGCTGACCGGCAAGCACGTATCTGAGGTGGTCGACCCGATCTTTGACGACCTGAAGCGCAAGGGTATCCTGTACAACATCGAAAAGTATACCCACCGCTACCCGGTCTGCTGGCGCTGCAAGTCCGAGTTGGTTTTCCGGCTGGTGGACGAGTGGTTCATCAGCATGGACGAACTGCGCCACGAAATGATCGAGATCACCAAGCAGATTCGCTGGATTCCGTCCTTCGGCCTGGAGCGCGAGCTGGACTGGCTGCGCAACATGCACGACTGGATGATCAGCAAAAAGCGCTATTGGGGGCTGGCGCTGCCTATCTGGCAGTGCGACGATTGCCACGAGTATGACGTGATTGGCGACGAGCGAGAGCTAGAGGCGCGGGCCATTGAGGGCTGGGAGCAGTTCGATGGGCACACCCCCCATCGGCCCTATGTGGACAACATCGTGCTGGCCTGCCCGCATTGCGGCGGCAAGATGCACCGCATCTCTGACGTGGGCAACCCCTGGCTCGACGCGGGCATCGTCAGCTTTAGCACGTTGAGCTATCGCCACAACCGCGATTACTGGCGCGAGTGGTATCCCGCCGACTGGATCAGCGAGTCGTTCCCTGGTCAGTTCCGTAACTGGTTCTACAGCCTGCTGGCAATGGCGACGGTGATTGACCGCAGCGCCCCATTTTTGCAGAACTTTGGCTATGCCACGTTGCTGGCCGAGGATGGCCGCCCCATGCACAAGAGCTGGGGCAACTCGATCGAGTTCAACGAGGCGGCGGACAAGATGGGCGTGGACGTGATGCGCTGGATGTATTGCGCCAGCAAGCCAGAGAACAACCTGCTCTTTGGCTATGGCCCGGCGGATGATGTGCGCCGTCGGTTCCTGCTGCCGCTGTGGAATGTGTACAACTTTTTCGTGACCTATGCCAAGCTGGACGCCTGGGAGCCTTCGCAGGAGGGGTTTGACCCCGCCATGCCGGAAGGGCCGACGCCGCAGAGCGACAACCTGCTGGACCGCTGGATTATCGCCCGCATCAACCAGATCGTCGCCGACGCCACCAAGGACCTCGAAGATACGGACGCCTATTCGGTGACGCTGGATATCGAGGCTTTCCTTGACGACCTGACCAACTGGTACGTGCGTCGCAGCCGCCGCCGCTTCTGGAAGAGCGAGCGCGATGAGGACAAGCAGACGGCCTATGCCACGCTGTACTATGTGCTCGTGCGCCTGACCAAGCTGCTGGCCCCGTTCACGCCGTTTGTGACCGAGACCATGTACCAAAACCTGGTGCGCTCGGTGCAGCCAGGGGCCTATGAGAGTATCCACCACACAACTTGGCCGGAAGCGGACGCCAACGCCATTGACCGCGACTTGCTGGATGCAATGGCCCTGGCGCGGCGCATCGCCAGCCTGGGGCTGGGTGCGCGCGGCAGCGCCAATATCAAGGTGCGTCAGCCGCTAGCCAAGGCGCTGGTGTATGTGGCCGAGGGGCAGAAAATGCCCACCGAGGAAATGCTCGATATCGTGGCCGACGAACTGAACGTCAAAGCCATCGAGTTTGTTCAGCACGAAGGGGAGCTGGTCAACTATCGCGTGGTGGCCGACGGCAAGCTGCTGGGGCCGAAATTCGGCAAGCAGTTCCCGCGCATTCGGGCGGCGCTGGCCGAGATGGACCCGGCCCCCGTGGCCCAGCGCGTGCGCGATGAACTGCCTGTGACCGTGCAGGTGGATGGCGAGACGGTGGAGCTGCTGCCGGAGGAAATCCTGGTGGATACCGAGGCAGCAGAGGGCTTGGCCGTGACCGCCGACAAGGGCGTCACCGTGGGCATTGATGCGGTGATTACCGCCGAGTTGTTGCAGGAGGGGTTGGTGCGCGATCTGGTGCGGTATATCCAGACCATGCGCAAGACCGCCGACTATCAACTCGATGACCGGATCACCGTGGGGCTGTTCGGCCTGGGTGGTCAGGCGCGTGCCGCCGTTGACGCGTTCCGGGACTATTTGTGTGAGGAGACGCTTTGCACCTCCCTCGTCACCGAGGACCACGACGAGATCGCCTGGGATCACCGCGAGCAAGTCAAGCTGGCCGGTGAAACCATCCAAGTGGCAGTCAAACGATAAGTAGTGTAGCACGCCCTCACCTGCCAACTAGCAGGTGAGGGCGTTTATCTGCCACCATCTTGGTGTTCAGCCCCCTCTATGCTGAGGTGACTCGATGACCAACCTGGCCGAACATCAACCCGATTGCCCATTCTGCGCCATTGCGAGCGGCGCACTGGGCTGCCACAAGGTCTATGCGGACGCGAGCGTTACCGCGTTCATGGACAAGAACCCCATCAATCCCTACCACCTGCTCGTCATCCCCAACGTCCATGTGGCCGATTTTTATGAGCTGGATGATGCTACCTATGTGGCCGTGATGCGCGTGGTCAAAAAGATGGCCGCTATCGTCAAGAGCCTCGCGGCGCCCCAAAAGGTCGGGCTGGTAGTCGCCGGGTTCGATGTGCCGCACGCGCACATCCACGTCATTCCGATGCACGACTATCACGACATTACCTCCAGGCACTATATCGAGGGTACCCTGGTGCGGCCTGATGACGCCGAACTCGCTCGCAACGCCGCCGAGATCAAGAGCGCGCTGGGCATGTCCTAATCGGCGCTAATAGCCATCAGGATGGGCGGTTTCAACTGCCTACACAATGGCGCCCCTATAAAGAGCGCGGCAGGAATGCCGCGGCTACAGACCGCTACCTCACCTGGCGCGCCTGCCTGCGCAGGTTCGCTCCCCAGCCGCCGAAGGGCGGCGCGCCAACTTGTTGGCGATTGCAAGGGTTGGTGCAGTTTCAACTGCCTACACAATGGCGCGCCTATAGAGAGCGCGGCAGGAATGCCGCGGCTACAGGCCCGCCGCCACCGGGCGCGCCGATGCACCGAACGTAGCCGCGCCATCCTGGCGCGCTATCCATAGCGCAATAGGCCCGTCGTATATTACAATTGCCGCCTTACCTGGCGCGGGCTACCACTTTTTGAAGACAAAGAACACCGCCGCCAGAATCAACACAAACCCCACGATATAGTTCCAGCGCAATTCCTCGCGCAGATAGAGCACCGAAAATACCGCAAACACGCTGAGGCTGATAACCTCTTGAACCGTCTTGAGTTGTGCAGCCGAGAACTGGCCGTGACCCAGGCGGTTCGCCGGAACCTGGAAGCAATACTCCATAAAGGCAATCCCCCAGCTTACCAGGACTACCTTCCAGAGATGAGTATCCTTGAAGCGCAGGTGTCCGTACCAGGCAAAAGTCATAAAAACGTTCGAGATAAGCAGCAGCAATACAGTCTTCATGCGCGCTCCTGTGATGCGGGCCAGCGTGGACAACGAGCAAGCGCGTGCGGCAAAAGTTTATAATAGTTCGGCAACAGCCATTGCCAAATAGTAAATCATGCTGGCATCATTGGACCGCCGGCTTCCAGCCGGCATAATACAAGCCGCCAAGGATGGCGGCGGTCCAATCCCCTTCTACGGGGCGCGCCAGATGTTACGGTATTGATTTTTCAACTTTCATGCCGCGACACGCGCGCCGCGACCAGGCGCACGTGGCCCAGGGATGGGATGTTGGATGCATAGAGGCAGGCGGAGCGTAGAGTCCGTCTGTCCGGCGCGGGAAGAGGGTTCCCGGCAGCCTGCAAGCGTTTGCAGCAGCGCGCATTGTAGGCTTGGGGATACGGGGCGTCAAATAGCGCGCCAGCCCTTGCTTTTCCCCATCCCGCCGATGTATACTGTTGGGCGAGAGCGGAACGCGCCCGCTGTGCGGCCACCCTGCCCACCATCGTGGCTCCGTCTACCCCCATGCGCTTGCTCTCATATCTTGCCCTTCAGGAAATGCCACACCGCCATGCCCGATCAAGTAGAGCGACCCGCCAACAACCAGACGCCACTATACGCCGTCGTCGTCGTCCATACCGCCCTGCACCACAACAAGATCATCGCCGCCGCTGACCAGGACGACGACCTGGCGGAAGAGGTGGACTATTTGACCAGGGCCTTTCACTACAACGTGCCCGACGCGTTGCGGCCTCAGGTGGCTGCGGGTCAACTGGTGTGGGTTCCCTTTGGCCGCCGCTATCTTCAGGGGATCATCGTCCGGCTGGATGACTGCTCTCCCGTAGAGGAAACCCGCGACCTGGATGCCATCGTGGACCCGCAGCCGGTGCTGTCTCCCCTGCAAATCGAGCTGGCCCACTGGATCAGCGAGTACTATTTGGCCCCTATCCATCAGGTCATTCTGAGCATGTTGCCGCCGGGCGTCACCCAAAAGGTCGAGGTCGTCTTGCGCCCCGTGGACGATGTCTCGCTGGAACAAGCTACCGACAAGCAGCAAGAGATTCTGACGCTATTGCGACAGGAAAAAGCCCTGACGCTGCAACAACTATCGCGGCTGACCCGCCAACGCGGCTATCGCTCGACGGTGGAGCAGTTGCTTAAGCATGGGTGGATCACCAAGCGGCCCGAAATCCGCCCCCCGCAGGTGCGCCCCAAGCTGGTCACCGTCGTGCGCGCTGCTGCAAACGCCGACCCGAATGCGCTGGGTGACCGCGCTATCAAACAGCAGCAGGCGTTGCGCTATCTGCTGGCCCAGCGAGACGAGGAAGCGGGCTGGTTGCCCCTTTCCGTGGCCGCCGCCGAGGCGGGCGTCGCTGCCGCCCAGATTCGCGCCCTGGCAGACAAGGGGTTGGTCGAACTGGAAGAGCGGCAGGTATGGCGCGACCCTCTGGAGGGGCGCGAGTTTGTGCCCATCATTCGCCCCCGGCTGACTCTGGCCCAAGAGGAGGTGTGGAAGGTGATCGCTGCCGACCTGGACGCGCCGGGCGGGCGGCCCTTTTTGCTGCAAGGCGTCACCGGCAGCGGCAAGACCGAGATTTACCTGCGAGCCGTGCAGCGCGTGCTGGCCCAAGGGCGCAGCGCCATCGTGCTTATCCCCGAAATCTCGCTGACCGCCCAGACCATTCGCCGGTTCGGGGCGCGCTTTCCCACCGAAATCGCCGTGATGCATAGCCGCCTGTCGCCGGGCGAGCGTTACGATCAGTGGCGACGCCTGCGGGCCGGGGAACTGCGGCTGGTGGTCGGCTCTCGTTCGGCGTTATTTGCGCCAGTGCGTAACGTGGGCCTGATCGTGCTGGACGAGGAGCACGAATGGTCCTACAAGCAGGAAAAGACCCCGCGCTATCACGCCCGCGAGGTGGCTATTCGCATGGCCCGGCTGGCCGGGGCTACCTGCATCTTGGGCAGCGCCACCCCCGATCTGGAATCGTCCTATCGCGCCGAGCGGGGGGAATATGTGCGGCTGCGTATGCCCCAGCGAATCATGGGGCATCGGCGCGCGCTGGAAGAGCAGGCCGCCCACCTGTGCCAGCCCCAGACGCGCTATCAACCCATCTCGCCCGACATGGAAGAGGCACTGACCGCTGAACTGCCCCCCGTGCAGATTGTGGATATGCGGGCGGAACTGCGTCAGGGGAACACCAGCATCTTTAGCAGGTCGCTGCAAAAGGCGATAGAAGAAGCCCTGGCCGCCGGAGAGCAGGTGATCCTGTTCCTGAATCGGCGGGGAAGCGCCACGTTCGTGCAATGCCGGGATTGCGGCTATGTACACAAGTGCCCGCGCTGCGACCTGCCCCTTACCTTTCATTCCGTGGGGGACGATCTGGTCTGTCATCACTGCAACTATCACACCGTTGTGCCGCCCCAGTGCCCCAGTTGTGGGAGTGGCCGCATCAAGTATTTCGGCATCGGCACGCAGCGAGTGGAAGAAGTCACACGCGAGTGCTTTCCCCAGGCGCGGGTGGTGCGCTGGGACCTGGATACGACGGGGGCCAAGCTCTCCCACGAACAAATACTCGACCAGTTCATCCAGGGCGAGGCGGATATCATGGTGGGCACGCAGATGATCGCCAAGGGGCTGGACTTGCCCAAAGTGACCCTGGTGGGGGTGATTACCGCCGACACCATGATCAACCTGCCCGATTTCCGGGCGGGCGAGCGCGCGTTCCAACTGCTCACCCAGGTGGCGGGCCGCGCCGGGCGGAGCATCCTGGGCGGCAGGGTCATCATCCAGAGTTATACCCCCGAACACCCCGCCATCCAGTCGGCCAGCCTTCACGACTATGACGGCTTTTACGCCCGCGAGATTGCCTTTCGCCGCGAACACTGGTATCCCCCCATCAGCCGATTGGTCCAACTGCTGTATGTGCATCACAGCGAGGCCAAGGCCCGCGAGTCGGCCCAAGAACTGTATGCCCTGCTAACGAACAAGATCGTCCGCGAGGGGTGGCCAGATGTGGATTTGATCGGCCCGGCGCCCGCCTTTTTCGCCAGGCTACGCAACAAGTGGCGCTGGCAAATCGTCGTGCGCGGCTATGAGCCACAATTGCTGCTGCGAGACATTCGCCTGCCCTTTGGCTGGCGGGTAGACGTGGACCCGGTAATGCTGCTCTGACACAACGTGGACCGGCGACCTATTTTGCAGGAGATACGAGCATGTCCCTACAACCCAACGCTTACCCCATTCTCGAACATGACCCCACGCGCCGGGCGCTGCTAGAGCCGCAAGAGCTGGTTCCGCGCCTCGACCTGCCCAAACGCTGCGTGCTGAGCTTTTTTGGCGACCGGGTGCGGCGGCTGGCCGAGCAAGGGCGCGCCCGCCAGGTCTGCGAGAAGCGCAGCGAGATGGGCACCCATCCGGTGTATGTGATCTCGCATCAAGGGGAGGAACTGGTTCTCATGCAGCCGGGCATCTCGGCCCCGTTTGCCGCGGCCTTTTTGGAAGAACTGATCGCGCGCGGCTGTGAAAAGTTTATCGTCTGCGGCGGGGCGGGCGTGCTCGATCGCCAAATCGTGTGCGGGCATCTGCTGGTTCCCGATAGCGCCCTGCGGGATGAGGGCACCTCCTACCATTACCTGCCCCCCAGCCGGGAAGTAGCAGCCAACCCCCAGGCCGTGGCCGCCATTGAGAGCGTGCTCGCCGAACACGATCTGCCCTACCTCCGCGTCAAGACGTGGACCACCGACGCTTTTTACCGCGAGACCCCGGCCCGCATTGCGGCCCGCCGCGCTGAGGGGTGCCTGTGCGTCGAGATGGAGGCCGCCGCCCTGTTCGCGGTGGCCCAATTCCGGGGCGTGCTGTTGGGCCAGTTGCTCTATGGCGGCGACGACGTCAGCGGCAGCGCGTGGGATTCGCGTGAATGGTATCGCCGCCATGACTTGCGCGAGCAGATGATCTGGCTGGCCGCCGAAGCCTGCTTGCGGCTCTAGTGGCGTGGGTTTGCCCCAATCGTGAAATTGCGCCGATTGCCGATTGTCGGGTACAATCCTGTTACAAGCAGCCCTTTCGCTGCCAGGATGTAACCGAGGGATAGGACCGCGTTCCGCAGTTAAGGAGGGAACATGTCGGAAGAATACAGGTCAGAGGGCACGCGACCGGAAGAGCCGGATATCGAGGAGCACATCCGCACTGAGGAAATACACGTCAAGGGAGATGACCTGGTTGCCAAGGTCAAGGAGATCATCCATCAGGGCAACATTCGCCGCATCAGCATCAAAACCGAAGAGGGGCGAACCCTGATAGAGATGCCGTTGACGCTGGGCGTCGTTGGAGCTGTGTTGTTGCCCACGTGGGCGGCCCTGGGCGCGCTGGCGGCGCTCGTCACCAACTGCACCATCGTGGTCGAGCGGATTGAGGAGTAGGCGCAGGTAGGCAGCTATCCATAGGGGCGTGGCGCAGACGACGCCGCGCCCCTTACCTTGCAAGCCCAAATCGTAACCCGATTTCCCTTTGTTCTTATTGCCTGAGAAGCTGGAGGAGAGATGATTGCGGCCGAGTTGTTGATGGGGGCCTTGCCCCAGGTAGAATTGCGCCATTGGGGACCGCAAGCCTTCCACGGCGTCACCGATGATTCGCGAAAAGTGTCGCCCGGCGACCTGTTTGTGGCTGTGCCGGGCATTTCCGTAGATGGGCACCGCTTTGTGCCCTCTGCGCTGGCTGCTGGGGCCAGTGCCTGCGTTGTAGAGCGGCTGCTGCCCGAACTGGAGGGCCTGCCCACGGCCATCGTCCCCGATGCCCGCGAGGCGTTGGCCCATTTGCAGGCCGCCGCGCACGGCTTCCCCGGTCGGCAATTGCGCGTGATCGGCGTGACGGGGACAGACGGCAAAACTACCACCGTGCGGCTGATCGTGGCTATTTTGCAGGCGGCGGGCCATGCCGTGGGGCGCGTGGACACGGTGGGCGCTACCATCGGCGAAACGGATATAGATACCGGATTTCATACCACTACCCCCACTTCCGCCGAGGTACAGAGTTATCTGGCGCGCATGGTCGCGGCGGGGATGGAATACGCCGTCCTCGAAACCACCTCCGAGGGGCTGGCCCAGCATCGGGTAACGGCCTGCGAGTTTGACGTGGCCGTAGTGACCAACATCACCCACGACCACCTGTATTTCCACGGGACTTACGAGCATTACCGCGAGGCCAAGGCTCGCCTGTTCCGCTTTTTGGAGCAGGCCGCGCATAAGCCGGGTGTGCCCAAGGTGGCCGTTACCAATGCCGATGACGCCGCGTTCGACTATTTGCGGGCTATTCCCGCCGAGCGGCCCCTCTCCTACGGCATTCGGCAGCCCGCCGACGTGTCTGCCCGCGAGGTGCGCCTCTCACCGGAGGGACTGCACTTTGTGGCGCAGGTTCCCGGCGGGGAATTGGCGATTGACTCGCCGCTGGTAGGGCAGTTCAACGTGTATAACCTGCTGGCCGCCATCGCCGTGGCCCATTCTCAGGGCATCTCGGCAGAGGCAATTCAAGAGGGCATTCGGGGTATGCGCGGCGTGCGCGGGCGGATGGAGCGCATCTATCGCGGCCAACCCTTTACAGTGATCGTGGACTTTGCCCATACGCCCAACGCCCTGGAAAACGCGCTGCAAACCGTTCGCACCCTGACCGACCAAAAGGTCACGGTGGTTTTCGGCTGCGCCGGGTTGCGCGATCTGACCAAGCGCCCCTGGATGGGCGAGATTGCCGGGCGGCTGGCTGACCGGACGGTCATCACAGCCGAAGACCCCCGCACGGAATCGCTGGACGACATTATGGAGCAGGTGGCTGCCGGTTGCCGCAAGGCGGGGCGCGTCGAGGGGCGCGACTTTTGGCGCATCGGCGACCGGAGGGAGGCTATCGCCCATGCGCTGGTGATGGCCGAGCCGGGCGATCTGGTGATTGTGACGGGCAAGGGCCACGAGCCGACCATGTGCTTCGGCCAGACGGAATATCCCTGGAGCGATCATCAAGCTGTGCTGGATGGCCTGGCAGTCCTGGGGTATGTCTGAACAAATGAGGCATTTACAAGTGCCAGATAGCAACGCCGCCTGTCCAGTATCGCTGGTACAAGGCGGCGTTGCTATCCGGCACGGGTCAGGGGGCCGGGCGGGATGGCACACCCTGTATCCCGCTATGCGAGCGAAGCGGAGACAGCAGGTCGCTCGTAGGGGCCACGCTGTTGGTTGGCTGGCGGCCAACCAGCCCACTGCGCGACACACCGCTCGCCAGTCCCCTGTACAACCAGTATAGACCCTGGCGCGAAGGTGGAACAAGGGCCAAACGATGTAGCCCGGCTAGGCTTTTATGCCGTCATGCGGCCGCCCATTTGACAGAACGTTCCCCTCGCAGAATAACTGTGCTCTATTGATCAACCCGACGGGAGAATTGACCGATGAGTCCCCAGACATCCAAGCCAACCCTTGCGCATCCCTTGCAGTCGCTCCGCGCTTTGCTGGGGCGCGTTCCCTACCCAGAACTGACCCCGCTGTGGATCGCGGTGTTCATTGACGTGCTGGGTTATAGCATTCTCATCCCGTTTCTGCCCTTTTTCACCCAAGAGTTTAACGCCGCGGCCTGGCAGGTGGGCATGTTGCTCTCGGCCAATGCCCTGTTCGGCTTTTTCTCTGGGCCAATCTGGGGCAACTTGAGCGACAAATACGGGCGCAAGCCGATTCTGTTGATCTGCCAGTTTGGCACGCTGGCCGGGTTCGTGATGCTTGCGCTGTCTCGCAACATGACCATGCTGTTCCTCTCCCGTATCGTGGACGGCATTTTCGGCGGCAATTTTCCCATTGCCAAGGCCATCGTCGGCGACGTGGTATCGCCCAAGGACCGCAGCAAGCAGTTGAGCAATGTGGGCGTCGCCCATGTCCTTTCTTCGCTGCTGGGGCCGGGGCTGGGCGGCCTGTTGTCGCGCTGGGGGATCGTCGCGCCAGCCCTGCTGGCCTCTGCGCTGACCTGCATTACCATCTCCGTTACGTGGCTTTTCCTGCGCGAGTCCAATCCCGCTTCCGCTCGCGCCTCCGCGAAAACTCAGCCGGAGGCCAAGACAGCGGCCCAACCCTCGCAGCCCCGCGAATCGCTGTGGCACAACCAGGCAGCGCGCCGGTTGCTGTTGCAATGGGCCTTTCACACGCTGTCCTTCTCTCTGTATATTGCCTGCATCTCGCTCTTTGCCAGCATCAAGCTGGGGCTGACCGCCGAGCAAACCGGCATCCTGCTGACCATCGCCGGGGTCGTGCGCGTGATCGTGCGCTTTACCGTCTTTGTGCCGATGCTGAACCGCCTGGGAGAGCGCGCAACTGCCCGCCTGGGCCTGGGTATTTTTGTCGTCACCTATATCGCCCTCGGCTTTGTCGTTAACCAATGGCAGTTTGCCGCCGTGGTGTGCGTGGTAAGCTTTGCCGCGTCTTGCACACGCGGCGTGTTGACCAGCTTCCTGAGTTCCGCCGTGCCACCGCATCAACGCGGCCAGGCGATGGGGGCTTCGGCCTCTCTCGATAATCTGGCGCAGATCATCGGCCCTTCTGTGGGCGGGGCTGTGTTGGGGGCTATGCCGGTGTGGGTTTACGGGGGACTGGCGGGCGTCGTGGCGCTAGTGGCCTTTGTGATGGATTTTCGGCTGGCGCGAGCCAAGGTGGCGCAAGCCGAAGCCTGAGCGCGCCGCGAAACTCCTTGCTTTTTGCCTACAGCCGCGCTACACTGACTCTATCTTGCAAATGCTGGCCGGGCTATCTCTGGCAGGGGTAGCCATAACGATCACACGGATAGGGAGAATCACATGGCGGGAGAACTGGCACTACACGGAGGATCGCGTGTTCGTAATACCCCTTTCCCCTCATGGCCGGTCTATGGTGAGGCGGAGGAAAAGGCCCTGCTGGACGTGCTGCACAGCGGTAAATGGGGGCGGCTGGATGGCTCGCAGGTTGCCGCGTTCGAGCAAGAGTTTGCCACCTACCAGGGCGCGCAATACGGTATCGCCGTGGTCAACGGCTCGGTGGCCCTGTGGGTGGCGCTGATGGCCGCAGGTATCCAGGCGGGCGACGAGGTGATTGTGCCGCCGTATACCTTCCAGGCGACAGCCGTTTCGGTGATCGAGGCGAACGCTGTGCCTGTTTTCGTGGATGTCCACCCCGATTCCTACTGCCTGGACCCTGATCTGATCGAAGATGCCATTACAGAGCGCACCCGTGCCATTATTCCGGTGCACTTTGCCGGGCAGGCGGCGGATATGGACGCCATTTTGGCGATTGCCCGCAAATATGAGCTGGTGGTGATCGAGGATGCCGCGCACGCGCACGGGGCGCGCTACAAGGACCAGGGGCTAGGGGCCATCGGGGATATGGGGGCGTTTTCCTTCCAGTCCTCGAAAAACCTCACCTCCGGCGAAGGCGGCATTGTGCTGACCAACAGCGATCTATATGAGCGTTTAGTCCGCTCGGTGCATAACTGCGGGCGCTTGCCCGAAGGCGAGTGGTACAGCCATTATATCATGGGTTCCAACTTTCGCATGACCGAGTTTCAGGGCGCTCTGTTGCGGGCGCAGATGACCCGCCTCGAAGAGCAAACCCGCATCCGTGACGCGAACGGCCTGTACCTGAACGCGAAACTGGCCGAGATCCCTGGCATTCTTCCTTTCCCACGCGGCCAGGGGGAAACCCGTCACTCCTACCACCTGTACATGTTCCGCTACAATGCTGCCGAATTCGATGGCGTGCCTCGTGAGCGCTTTTTGGAGGCTCTGCGCGCCGAAGGAGTGCCCTGCTCGCCGGGGTATGGCCTGCCCCTGTATCGCCAGCCCTTGTTCGAGCAACTGGCCTTTGGGCCGTTCACTGGCTATCGCCAGACCGTGCCCAACCTGGATTACAGCAAGGTATCCTGCCCGGTAACTGAACGCGCCTGTCGGGAGGAAGCCGTCTGGCTCACGCAGCCGATGCTGCTGGGCACGCAGGCGGATATGGATGACATAGTGGAGGCGGTGGCCAAGGTGTATGCCCATCGCCAGGAGTTGATGTGAGGTTATGAGTATGGGAGAATTGCGAGCGGGCGTAGCACAATTGCCCATTACCCCGCCGGTAGGGGTAGACCTGACGGGCTTTGTGGCGCGTGAGCAGCCTTCCATCGGAGTACACGACGAGCTATTTGTGCGCGCCCTCTATTTGGAAAACGAGGAAGATCGGCTGCTCTGGTTGCATTGTGACCTGCTGGCGCTGGGCCGCGAACAGGTGGCTCGCACGCGCCAGGCTGTGGGCGAAAGCCTCGGGTTGGAACCGCGCCAGGTCTTGCTCACCGCTACTCACACGCATTCTGGCCCGGCTACGGTGCCACTGCGACAATGCGGGATGGTGGACCCGGTCTATTTGCGTATGTTGGATGGGTGGCTGCTGACGGCCAGTCGGTGCGCGGTTGCCGACCATCGGCCGGTGACGCTGCGCTTTGCCGAGGAGCGCTGCACCCTGGCGCAAGACCGCCGCCCGCCTAGCCTGTTGGCTCACACAGATCATCGGCTGCCTGTCCTGAGTCTGGTGAACGACAAGGGCAACTATGTAGCGGTGATTGCAAACTATCCCATGCACAACGTGGCGCTATCTGCCGAGAACCGGCTGATCTCGGCGGATATGGCGGGCGCAGCGGCAGAGTGGGCCAGACAACGCCTGCCGGGCGCACCGGTGGTCTTGATGACCAACGGCGCGTGTGGCAACCTGAACCCGCCCAGCCTGTCGGCGGACCCTCATGTGATGGAGAGCTATGGCCGCCAGTTGGGAGAGGTGATCCTGCGCGGCGTCCATGATGGCGAGTCTGCCCTGACGCCGTTGTTGGGCACAAACTTGCAGACGGTCGCTCTTCCGCTGACGATTCTATCGCAGGAAGCGGTGTTGGCGGAATACAATCGCCTGGCCAAAATGGTGATACTGGACAGGTGGCAGGCGGCTATGCGCGAGTGGCGCGATGATACGCTGGCGCTATTGGAGCAGGGCACGCCGCCTGATGAGCCGTGGACAGCGCCCATTGACATTCAGGTGTTGCGGATCGGGCCGGTGCGCTTTGCCGCGCTGGGCGCGGAGGTGTTCTCGCGCATGGCCGACGAATTGCGGGCCATCCACGGGCCGCATACCTACGTGGTGGGTTACGCCAACGGCGATACGGGCTATTTGCCCTTCCGCGAGGCATATCCCGAAGGCGGGTACGAGGTCGAAACGGCGTACAAGTTCTATGCCAACTTTATGGTAGCGCCGGGCAGCTATGAGCTATGCCGCGACACCGCCGTGGAATTGTTGCTCAAGCTGGGGTGAAGGCACGCAAAACGCCCGAACCTTCCAAGGTTCGGGCGTTTTTTCATTTGTGGACTTGACCTGCGCCATCCTTGGCGGCTTGCAATTATGCCGGCTGGAAGCCGGCGGTCCAATGTCCGCCTCTCCCTCTCCCTCTGGGAGAGGGCCGGGGTGAGGGTTCTCTCATCGAGCTGCCCGGCTAGAAGCCGCCCGGCATGCATGCCGCACTCT
>JAAYXX010000030.1 GCA_012515695.1 Chloroflexota bacterium | reverse complement strand
TCACACATGCATAATACAACCGTCTGTAACCAAACGCTCATCCTGGAGAGAAACACGATGACAACCCGCTATGCCCTGGTCGGCGTCGGTGGCCGAGGCTACTATATGTACGCGCGACCACTCGTCACCGAACTCGCGGACGTCGCTGATCTGGTTGGGCTGTGCGACCTGAACACGCATCGCCTGCAACTCGCCGTCGAGCGGCTGGGCCGCGATATCCCTACATTCACCGATTTCGACCAGATGCTCGCCCACACCCGGCCCGATGTGGTTATTGTCTGCACCATAGACGGCACGCATCACGAGTACATCATCCGCGCACTGGAAGCGGGCTGCGACGCCATCACCGAAAAGCCCATGACCACCACCGCCGCCAACGTGCGCGCCATCCTCGCCGCCGAACGCCGCACCGGACGCACCGTCCACGTAACCTTTAACGTCCGCTACAGTGCCCCGGCAGAGGCCATCAAAAGCCTGCTGCTGCAAGGGGTCATCGGCGAGCTGGTTTCGGTGGATTTCACCGAGTACCTGGATACTGACCACGGGGCCGATTACTTTCGACGGTGGCACCGCCAACAGCGCAATTCGGGCGGCTTATTAATCCACAAAGGCTCGCACCACTTTGACCAACTCAACTGGTGGATTGACGCCGCGCCCAAGACCGTCTATGCCCTGGGAGACCGGCGGTTCTATGGCCCCGCCCGGCAAGAGCGGGGGGAGCGCTGCCTGACCTGCGCGCACACCCAGACCTGCCCCTTTTACCTGGACCTGCGCGCCTCCGCCGACCTCACGGCCATGTACCTGGAAGCCGAGGGCGACGATGGCTACTGCCGCGACCGCTGCGTCTTTGGCGACGACGTTGATATTCAGGATACAATGGTCGTCAGCATCCGCTACACCAACGGCGTGCTGGTCAATTATACCCTCAACGCTTTTATGCCCTACGAGGGCCAGCGCATCGGGTTGAACGGCACCAAGGGGCGCATGGAGCTGGACCTGATCGAGCGATATCACGGCCTGGATGAGCAGGGCGCGCTCAAGGTGCTGCCGCTGCCCGCCCGCCACGAGATTCGCGTCAGTCCGCTATTCGGTCGCCCGTATACCGTCCCCGTGGAGCAGCGTTTCGGGGGGCATGGCGGCGCAGATGAACGCCTGCGTGAAGACCTGTTCCGTCCCCAGGGGCCAGACCCGCTAGGACGGCGGGCAGATTCGCGGGCGGGCGCGCTGTCCGTCTTGATCGGAGCCGCCGCCAATCAGTCCATGATCACCGGCCAACCGGTGCAAATAGAGTATTTGTTACAGGCGCAAGACGAAGGCTGACCCTATCCATTCCCCACTCGACGCATTCCCTTCTTTGCGCCAGAGACACAGGAGGCTGAGGATGACAACTAGCCGTGAACAGGAAAAAGAGGCCCTTATCCGCGACCTGCGCGTCAATACGGGCCGAGACCTGGCAGAATGGGTGGACATCGTCGAGACAGAGGGACCAGAGGAAACCGAGGAACGTGTAGAGTGGCTCCGCGAGATTCACAGCCTTGATCCGTTGCAGGCCCAGACCATCGTCGAGGAAACTGAACATCCCAGCGGCCGCCTGCCGCGCACAGATGAGGAGCGTGTCAGTGCCCAGTTCGCCAACAAAGCCGCCCTGTGGCCCACCTACGAGCGCCTGCTGGCAGTTGTCGCCGGGTTGCCAGACGCCACCGTCCAGCCGCACTACTCGTACATCGCCTTGATGCGCGGTGACCAGGAGTTTGGCATCATCTATGTGGGAGACAACCACCTGGACCTGGGCCTTAACCTGATGAACGTCGAGCCGACAAACAGGCTGGAACCCGCCGGAGCTTTTGGCGACCTGCGCATCACGCATCGCGTCACGCTGCGCTCTCCCTCGGCTGTCGATGACGATGTGGTAGGGTGGCTTCAGCAGGCATACGAGGCCAACGACTGACGCCGCGCCCGTGCTGCCTGCCACCCACCTTGCATCAAAATAGCTGGGCTACATACGAAAGGAACATCATGCAAACTCACGATACCTTCGCCGCAAGCGAGCGGGGCCGGGTGCGTATTACCGCGCTCAAGGCCCTCCAACTCAAGCAGCATTGCCAGTCCCTCATCAAGGTAGAAACCGACGCCGGGCTGTACGGCCTGGGCGAAGCAGGCGTCTCTGGACCTGTAGCTCGCGCCCAGTTGCTCAACCTGGAGCCGCTTCTGCTGGGCCAGGACCCGCTGGATATCGAGCGGCTGTATAACACCATGGTCTACCAGATGCACCCCTACATGGCCGACATCCCCACCATCAGCGGCGTGGATATTGCCCTGTGGGATCTGGCAGGCAAGATTTTGGGGCGACCAGTATCCGCCCTGCTGCGCGGCCAGTACCGCACCGAGGTGCCCTTGTACATCAATACGGCTGGCCCCACCGACTGGTTCGATGCCGGAGCCTGCCGCGCCTGGGCCGAGGAGATCAAAGCTCAGGAACATGACTGGCAGACGATCAAACTGGGGTTCGAGCGACTGGTGGGCCACCAGTTGCCCGCCCAACGCTACCGCGCCGGTCAGTTGGGCCAGATGCTACGCTCCAGCGAACTGAGTATCATCCGTGAGGGGTACGAGCATTGCCGCGAGGCCCTCGGCTATGATATTGACATCATCGTCCACTGCCACAACGAGTGGGACCTGCCCACCGCCATCGGCCTCACCGAAGCCCTGGAACCCATCCGCCCCTTGTGGCTCGAGGATTTGCTGCCTGTGACCTACTCCGATAGTTGGTTGGCTCTCAAGCGCGCCGCCCGCACGCGCATCATCACTGGCGAAAAGCTGGAACTGCCGCGCGAGTTCCTCCCGTTCCTGCAGCACCAGGCTGTAGACGTCATTCACCCCGACCTGGTCTATGCCGGGGGTCTCACTGGCTGCTGGAAGATCGCCGAGTTGGCCGAGCTGTTCTATATCCCCATCGCCACACACAACATCGGCACGCTCGTGCAGACAATGGCAACGGCCCACTTTGCCGCCAGCGTGCGCAACTTTGTCGCCACCGAAACGCGCATCAGCCAGGGCGCGCTAATCGAGGAAATGGGCACCGAGCCGCCTCAGGTCATCGGGGGCAAGCTCCAGGTCCCCACTGGCCCCGGCCTCGGCATCGAGTTGCAGCCCGACGTGCTGCGCGCCAACCTGAGGGACGGCGAACCCTTCTGGGATTAGCAACCGCCTATAGCAATGAGGACAACGGGCTGACGATCAGGCCCGTTGTCCTCATGCAAGCGCCGACAACCTCGCCGCTATTCCTCTTGCGTCGCTGGCAGCACGTCGTCTTCTTCCAATACGACGCGGGCCGCTGCTTCATGCTCACGCGGCACAACCACCTCCACACGCCCCAGGCCATCCACCGTCAGGCCAAGCACGCGCCCGATAGACGAATAGCGCAACGTAACCGGGATACCATCGCCTTCCAGCTTGGCCCTGGCTACCTCAGCGGCCAGCGGCCCCTGTGAGACGTACACCACCACCAGATCAGCGTCCTCATTGTTCATTGGCGTTCCTTCCCGGCAGGCGCGTCGGCAGACGGCGCGCCTACTACCCTCGACGATTCGTAAGCGCCTCGTGTGCCTCTTTCAACTGCTCGCGAATGGGAATATGCTGCGGGTATTTGGTCTCACACTCGCCGCACTCCACACAGGCGTCTGCGGGTTTGCCCGACACCCAGCGCCAGTTGATGTAGGCGTCCGTAGCAGCCTCCCACAACCCATACACCCGCGCCTCGTTGTACTTTTGAAAGATATGCGGGATGTTTACTTCTTGCGGACAAGGCATGCAATAGCTGCAACCCGTGCAGTACAGATCGGCCATCCCCTTCAGGCGCTCCAGGTGTTCATCAATGGCCGCCTTTTCCTCCGCGGTCAGGCTCACGGATTCCGCAGCAATCGCCAGGTTCTCTGTCACCTGCTGCATCGTGCTCATCCCCGACAGCGCCACGCAAACGTTCGGGTTCGACAGCACAAAGCGCAAGGCCAATTCGGGCACGCGGCTCACACTGGGGATCAACTCCTGCAACACGGGACTGTTCGTGCCCAGCCGCCCGCCAGCCACCGGCCCCATCACCACAATACCGATGCCCTTTTCGTGGGCGAGGGCGATCCCCTCTTCCAGCTTGCGGTCGAGCATGTTATACTGCAACGTAATAGACTCCACATAACCGGTGTTGATCAGGTTCATCAGGTTCTCGTTGCTGTCATGGAACGAAGCGCAGATGTGCTTGATCACCCCCTGATCCCGCGCCTTGAGCATCCACTTGCTAACCCTTGGCTCAACCTTTTGCGTATAGCGTTCCCAGTTGATGCCATGATGATTATAGATGTCGATATACTCCACCTGCAGCCGCTCCAGGCTGTTCTCCAGGTTTTCCCACCACACCTTCTCATCGTCGTATTCGGGATTCTTGGTAGACACGACAATCCTGTCGCGCCAGCCCTTGAGCGCCTCGCCCACCACCCGCTGACTATCCTGATTGCAGTAGCCAACAGCCGTATCTATGTAATTCAGGCCAGCTTCAAAAGCTCGATGGATCATCGGGATCGCCTGCTCGCGGTCGATGCGCGCGTTCTCGCCCTCTCCGGCCATGGGCAGGCGCATCGCCCCAAACCCCAGTTGCGAGACGCGATACCCAGTTCGGCCCAGCTCACGATAGATCACTTTGACTTCTCCTATGCGAATTGTAGAGGATACCCATTCCTAGTATATCGCATGAGGGGCCAGGGTCAAGATTCCGCCCAAGTAGACAAGTTCTTCTATAGTGCGCTCAGCTTGACTCAAGTAGTGTCTTTTGATAGAATGGAGCTGTTGGTCAAATTGCGCCACTGTCCTTTCGAGCACTCCCTACCACCTCATGCTTCCCACCGCGCCCCTGCTTGTTCGCGTCAGTTTGTGTTTAGGCAGCACAGCACACGCAGCCCAAATGACTACTGGGCTTGATTTCCACATGAGCAACATCCATCAGCAGGGCCAACAGCCAGGTTGGCATAGTCAGCGGCCAGGGCCGTCCGCTATGGCCGCTATGTAGGCCAGAAAGAGTATTCATGACACAGCGCCAGCATCATCTGACTATGAGACAATGCTGGCGCTTGTGTGTTCGACAATGTAGGAGTCAATAGGAGGTTTCGAGCGCAATGCAATATCGGCAATTCGGCAAACTAGACATGCAGGTCTCGGCTCTGGGTTTCGGCTGCATGCGTTTGCCGACGAACGGGAGTACCGAGGAGGTCAACGAGCCAGAAGCAACCCGCATGTTACACTATGCCATTGATCATGGCGTGAACTATATAGACACTGCCTACCCCTATCACGGGGGCAACAGTGAAAAATGGCTGGGACGGGCTTTGCAGGGCGGCTATCGCGACAAGGTCAAGCTCGCCACCAAGCTCCCCTGTTGGCAGACCGACGAGTATGCGGATTTCGACCGCCTGCTCAACGAGCAGCTAGAGCGGCTGCAAACCGACCACATCGACTTTTACCTACTGCACAGCCTCAGTCAAGAAACATGGACCAAGGCGCATAACCTCGATGTGCTGCGCTGGGCCGAAGGAGCCATCGCCGACGGGCGCATCGGCTACCTGGGCTTTTCCTTCCACGACCACTACGACGTCTTTCAACAGATCGTCGATGCCTATGACAAGTGGACATTCTGCCAGATTCAGTACAACTATTTGAACCAGGACTATCAGGCCGGAACCAGAGGGCTGGAGTATGCCGCCGCCAGCGGGCTGGCCGTGGTCATCATGGAGCCGCTGCTCGGCGGCAGCCTGGTGAACCCGCCGGACGCCGTGCAGGCGTTGTGGGACAGCGCCCCCACGCGCCGCAGCGCCCCCGATTGGGCGCTCCAATGGCTCTGGAACAAGCCCCAGGTGTCCCTGGTGTTGAGCGGCATGACCACCATGCAACAGGTGCGCGACAACGTCGCCAGCGCCGACCGCTCCGGCATCGGCACCCTCACCGCCCAGGAGGTAGCCCTGGTGGAGCAGGTGCGCCAGACCTACCAGAGCCTCTGCGTCGTGCCGTGCACCGGCTGCAAATACTGCATGCCCTGCCCCAACGGCGTGAATATCCCCGCCAATTTCGAGCTACTCAACAACGGGATTATGTACAACCAGATGGAAGAAGCCATCCGCCGCTATGCCACCATCGCAGAAGGCGAGGGGGCCGGGTCTTGCATCGAGTGTCACCAGTGCGAGGCGAATTGCCCGCAACACATCAGCATCGCGGACGAACTCGCCCGTGTGCGCGAGGCCCTCGGCGCCCAGGTGAAAGCCTGACGCCCCGCGACGATTGCGCTTGTCGCTCCTGCCCCTGCCCTGTCAAAGCGCGGTACAGGGCAGGGGCAGCTATTTGTGCCTACCGCCGGATCATACCGCCGCCCCTACTTGACACCCCTCCCCCTCTGGCGCTATCCTCGTCTTGATCTATAAGCATTCCCCTCGCCAGACCCGAAAGCGCCAGGCAACAGGCCGGTCGTCGGGAGCGAGTATCATCAACAACAGGCAGTCCATCCAGAAGGAGGCGCATCATGCAATGGGAGCACCTGACCGCCGCCGATTTCGCTGACGCCGTCCGCCAGGTGGGCGGCGTTTGCGTCATCGCCATGGGTGTCATCGAGAAGCACGGCGAGCATATGCCGCTGGGCACCGATTTCCTCAACGGCCACAAGATTGCCTGCATGGCCGCCGAGCAGGAACCAGCCATCGTCTTTCCGCCTTTTTACTTTGGGCAGATCTATGAAGCGCGCTGCTTCCCCGGCACGCTTACTATCAAGCCCACCCTCCTGCTAGAGCTTGTGCAGAGCGTATTCGACGAGATCGCCCGCAACGGCCTGAAGAAAATCATCATCTACAACGCCCACGGGGGCAACAACTACTTGCTGCCGTTCCTCGCGCAATGCACCCTCTGGGAAGAAAAAGCCTACAGCCTCTACCTTCCCAGCGACGACCTCACGCCAGAGCGAGCGGCGCAATGGCAAGCCCTGCGCGAGACCGACTATGGCGGGCACGCCTGCGAAGTAGAAGCCAGCATTACCCTGGCGAACTACCCCGAGTTGGTCAAGATGGAGCGAGTCCCCGAAACCCCCGCCCGCCCGCTGGGACGGATGAAGGACCTGCCCCGCACCTATACCGGTATTCGCTGGTATAGCGACTATCCCAACCACTATGCAGGCGACGCGCGCACCGCCTCCGCCGAAAAGGGGCGCGTCTGGCGGCAGCTTATCGTGGACACGTTAGCCGAGTACATCGCCGCCGTCAAAGCCGACCAGGTAGTGCCCAGCCTGAACCGCGAATTCTTTGAGCGGGTCCGGCAGGTCGGCCAGGAATAGCGCCACGCCACAAGACATCGTCGGGCGCGGCAGGATGCCGCGGCTACGCGATCGGCATCCTGCCGCGCCAGGTATTTTACTCCGTTTTTCCCGTGTGTTCCGGGGTCTCTTCCCCTATCGCCGCATAGACCTCGCCGCCACGTGGCGCAGGTGGCTCCGCCAGTTCCTCCTGCAACCTCGCCACCCCGCGCCGCCTGCGCACCCACAGCACAATCAGCAGCCCGCCGAGCAGGGAGGACAGCAAATCCAGCAGCCCCGCCTCTGGCCCAAAGGCCCCGCCAGTCCACACCTCCGGCCCCGTCGCGACAGTCTGCACCAACGCCGCGGCAGGCGGCAATCCGCTCACCGGGAAGCCAAACACCGGCCCCTGCACAAAATTCCAGGTGATATGCAGCCCGATGGGTAGCGCCAACTCGCCCGTAAGCACATACCCCAACCCCAGCAGCAGCCCCGCCACCATCAGGTTAAAGCTGCTGATGACCGTGGCGTTGGGGTTGGTGGCATGCGCCACGCCAAACAGCGCAGACGAAATCCCCCAGGCCAGCACGACGGCCACTTTCGACGACAACGGAGGAAACCGCAGCCCCTCCGCCAGATTCTCCAACAGATACCCGCGAGAGATCAGTTCTTCGTATATCCCCACTCCGATAAACCCCACCAACGACGCCAGCAGCCCCGCCACCCACGACACACCGGGCAGGTTGCTGTGGGCGAAACCCACCACCTCCACCCAGCCCATCGCCCACAGCGTCAAAAAGATCAGGGTCATCAGCAGCGCGCCCAGCCCCAGCCCGAACGCCAGGTCTAGCCACCATCCCCTGTTCAGGTGCAGCCCATAGTCCGCGAACGGCCGCCGATCAACAAAGCGGGCCGCCAGCCACAACACCCCCAGCGTGATGCCGGTCATCAGGACGGCCTGTACCAGCAGCAGGGCCGGGCTGGCTACCAGCGCGTTCATGTCCGCTAGGCCCAACGCCCGCAGGACAGACGCGCTATCCTCCCCCAACAGCGCGATAAGCAGCCCCAGCGCCACCCCGGCCAGCGTGGAGAACACCAACACCGCGCCCAGCCCCAGCAACGTCGTCGCCAACAACCGCCAGACCATACGCAGACGGCGCTGCTCCCTGTTCCAGACAAGGTCCCCCAAACCCGACATCCAGCCTCTCCTTCGCATCCCTTGCTTCCTGCTGCCAAACAATCTGCGCCAAAAGCCATGAAACAGCATAGCCCATTTGTTGCATCTATGATATAATAGGTGCGTAGCGAAGGCAACAGCCTGTCTGTCGTTCGAGTCTGAATACTGCGGCGTGGTCTGTTCATTGTTTACTGGAGGAGAGCCATGTCTTCAGTGCAGAAAAATGCGGCGGACTTGCACATTAGCAACCTGGTTGATTGCCCCAAGTGTGGGACGAGCAATCCCCAGGGCACGCGACACTGCGTCAACTGCGGTGCCAGCCTGGCGGGCATCGCACCGAGAGCAGCCAAGCCAATCGCGGAGAAGAAGGGCTTTTTCAGCCGCCTCTTCAAACGCAAATAGGCCCCTCCTGAGCTGCTAGCAGTCGTCATCTGTCGGGATTCACACGCCGGTTCTCAGCGTCCGGCGGTCGTTTTTTGCTCCATAACCCCGCACCGGTAACTGGCGTGTGAATCGCTTTGCCATACCCGGAATGCAACCCGCACCGGGTAGCGGCTAGTTTCGCCTTCCTGTCGGTACAATCATGGCTTCGGGGTTGCCCCAGGCCGATATCTGTTGTCTTTTTCCGCGCAGGCCCGATGGCTCTCGATGTCCCTCCCCCTCGCTACCCCGGCCACCCCTTCACCGGCTGTCTGTCCGGGGAGAGCCACGCCACCGACCTGCCACGGTTCGCATCTATACCATCCGAGCCAACCCCCGGATAAGGAGCGAGTGAGTATATGCCGAGTCATAGACCCAGGTTCAGCATCATCCTGGCGGCAGGCAAGGGCACGCGCATGCGTTCGGCAGACCTGCACAAGGTCTGCTTCCCTATTGATGGCCGCCCCGCCATCAACCGCGCACTAGAAGTCTACAAGGCGTGCGGCATCGAGCACCACATCATCGTCGTGGGTGCGATGGCAAACCAGGTCATGGAAACCGTTACCCGCGAGCATGACAACGTGATCTTTGCCTATCAGGCCGAGCAGTTGGGCACAGGCCACGCCGCTCGCCAGGGTGCGCGCGTCCTGGAGGCGCTGCGCGCAGACGAAGACGTCCTCATCGTCGTAGGGGACCGTATCCTCGAACAGATCGCCCTGGAGCGGTTGATCGACGTGTACTATGCCGAACAGTGTGACATGGCCTTCATGGTCACTCCCAAGAGCGCACAGTCCGAGTCCGGGCGCGTGCTGTTCGCGTCGGATGGTTCGGTGCTGGCGAACGTCGAAGTCCGCGACATCTGGCAGCGCCGCGCCCTGGCCCGCATTCGCCAACTGGTAGCCCAGGGCACGCCGCCCACCCGCGAGCAGGCCCGCGCCCTCCTTCTGGAGCACATCTCGGAGCGGCGCGCGCCCACTGCCTTTGGCGACCTGTGGCAACAGCTGCAAGATGGCCCCGCCCAGCCTACTGCCGAGGATTGGACAAGCTGGGTCCCCGAATCCGCCACCCATTTCGCCTTTACCGACGCACGCGGCTACCAGCTTGTCTTTACACCCGATCAGGTGGACGCCTCACCGGTGGTGAATGTGTCGGTCTACCTGCTCAAATCGCGTGTGCTGCACGCCGCGCTAACCCGGCTTCAGGCCAACAACGCCCAGCGCGAGGAATACCTGCCCGACATTATCAATATTCTCGCCCAGGACCCGGAGACGGCCTATCGCGTGCGCGCTGTGCGTATTGATAACCCCAACCACGTGCTGGCGTTCAACAACCCCGCCGAACTCTTGCAGATCGAAGTCTATTTCCAAGAGAAAAAGCGCCCGCAAAAGCCGCCGGAACTCGCCATAGGGCCGGGCTTTCGCCCCGTGGCCTCGTGGATAGCAGCCATTCAGCAAATGGGCGCGCCTTCCGCGTCAGATGCCGACGCCGCCCTCATACACGAGTTCCCCGCAATCTATGGCGATCACCCGGAGCTGCTGGAGGAACGGCGGCGGACTTACCTGAGCCTGCTCGACCACGCCCAGCGGGTCCTGGGGCCAGATTCCCCTGTCTTTATCGTGCGCGCGCCGGGCCGTGTAAACATCCTGGGCCGCCACGTCGACCACCAG
>JAAYXX010000244.1 GCA_012515695.1 Chloroflexota bacterium | reverse complement strand
GTGTATGGCCTGATCGCAGGCGCGGTCTATAACCACTTCTGCGCCCAGCCCGAAACCTATGAGACCTATGCGCTGGCGCGCCGCCGCCACCCTTCTGTGCGGGTTCCGACGGGTTGGTCTCTCGATGTCCCCGAGGAACGCTTTTTCCAGTCCGATCTCTCTGATCTCGACGAGGTAGTCAGGGCGGTACAGGGGATGGATGTCGTCGTCCATCTGGCTGCCGAACCGAGTCCCAAGGCCGGATGGGAAAAGATTCTAGCCAGCAACATCATCGGCTCGTACAACGTGTTCGAGGCCTGTCGGCTGGCTGGCGTCAAGCGCGTCATCTATGCCAGCTCGATCATGGTATCGTTTGGCTATCGTGAGATCGAGCCTTATCAAGCTATCACCGAGGGTCGGTACGCAGACGTACCGACCCCTGTGCCTATCATCACCAACCAGGTCCCGCCCCGGCCACGGGATATCTATGCCAGCAGCAAGGTCTTTGGCGAGTCCCTGGCACAGACATATGCCCATCGCCACGGGCTGTCTTGTCTCTGCATACGTATCGGATGGGTAGTTGGGGAGGACCGTCCCCCAACACCCGAAGCGCAGGCCATCTGGTGCAGCCAACGCGACATCGTGCAACTCGTGGAGCGTTGCGTCAACGCGCCCGACAGCCTGCGTTTCGATATCTTTTACGGCGTGTCTGATAACCGCTGGCGTTGGGTAGATATCGAGCATGCCCGACAGGTGTTGGGCTATACCCCCCAAGACCGCGGAGAGGATTTCTACCCGGCCTAGACGACGTTGCCTAAACAGGGGGGCGGCTTAACCGCTCAACACAACAAGCTGCCCCCCTACCCGCACCACCTCCACCGGCACATCATACATCGCAGTCAGGTGTTCGGTTGTGAGCGATTCGTCCACGGGCGCGCTGGCGATGACCCGCCCCTGGCGCATCAACATCGCGTGACCGGCCACGCTGGCCGCCGCGTTCGGGTCGTGAGTGGTCAAAACCACCGATACCCCCTCCGCAGACAGTGCGCGGATTACGTCAAGCACCCGGCGGCGGTTGCCCAGGTCCAGGTGCGAGGTCGGCTCGTCCATCAGCAGAACGCGCGGCTCCTGCGCCAACGCGCGGGCCACCATCGCCAACTGCCGCTCTCCGCCACTCAACGAGGGCACCAGCCGCCCGCTGAGTGCCGCCAGCCCCACCCGCTCAAGAGCCTGCTCCGCCGCGTCATAGTCCGCCGGGCCGGGCCGCTCTAGCAAGCCCAGGTAGGGCGCGCGACCCAACAGCACATAGTCCAACACCGAGAACCCGATGGGAAAGAACTCTTGTTGAGGCACCAGCCCGATCAGCCGGCTCAACTCACGGCGGCCATATTGCCCGCGAGGCTGACCGGCCACCTGAATCGTTCCCTCTTGCGGGGTCAGGATGCCCAGCAGCAACGAAAGCAGCGTCGTCTTGCCCGACCCATTCGGCCCCAACAGCGCCGTCGCCGTGCCTGCCGGGATGTCCAGAGTGATGTCTTGCAACACCAGTGGCCCCGTGCGGTCGTAGCGAAACGCCAGGTTGCGGATAGAGATGATGGGCGCGCTGCTTGCCATAGGGCTTACTCCGGCTGGCGGCTCGGTGACTGACAGGCTGGTCATTCCGAATCCACATCCCAGTAGATGAGCGCCGAACGCACCGAAGGCGGCCATACCCAAACCCCGTCCTGCTCCTTCAGGTTCGCCCGCAGCAGGTCCATCAAGAACTCGTCGTGTTCGCTGGGGCCTTGCAGCCCGAGCTTGCCCTTGATCTCGTCAAAAGCTGCCTCCAGGCTGTCGTTCTTCCACGCTCCCCATACGCCGGTGTTCTCCATCTGAACGTTGGCATAGATGCCCATTTGAATGAGGGCATTGTAGGCAATAACGAAATTGGGGCTATCATGTGGCTGGCCCCACACACGCTGGGCAGCCTGTGCCATGACGCCGTCCAGCAACGGGGCGCGAGTCAGCAAAAAGCAGGTGCGCCGCGTCGCCGCGACCATGCTCCGCACAAACGTGGGCAGATCGCCCATGCCATACATGGCGTGGGAACACAGCGACAGGTCGTGAGGCTCGACCTCTACCTCAGGCCAATAGCCCATCACAATATCCACATTGGTGATGCCTTCCGCTTCCAGGTTCTCGCGCAGCACATCGACCATCGCCTGCGAAGGCTCTACAGCCGTCACATGGCGCGCCTTTTTCGCCAACAACAGCGTCCATGCGCCAGTTCCAGCGCCAATATCCAACACCGTCGTCTGGTCATCTACCCGCGAGAGAAGCATGTCACGGCTCGAATCTGGCCGTGCCCAGCGCTCCTTGACATGCTCATGGAACGACCGCGCCCGGTCGCGCCACATGTCCTCGCTGCGATCAGGTCCTTCGTTATAGTAGGTCTCGCGCCTTTCCAGTACCTCGCGCCACAGCTTGATCCAGTCAGTAATCCGTTCCATGTTGTCCTCCAATTCGGTTATGGGCCACGGTTCCCCGCGCCCGATCTGTCATTGACGACGCACGCTCTCCGCGCGCGTCAGCAGGCCGAGGAAAAAGACCGCCCCGGCGAGCGAAGTCAGAATGCCCAGGGGTATCTCGCCCGTGAGCAGAGTGCGGGCCACGTTATCGCACAGCAGGGCAAACAACCCGCCCACCAACATAACCCCCGGCAAGGCATGTTGGGCATCCGCGCCAAACAGCCGCCGAACAATGTGCGGGACGATCAGCCCAATCCAGCCGACCAGCCCCGCCTTGGATACCAATACCGCCGTCGAAGCCACGGCAGCAACCAACAGCACAAGCCGCTCCCGACCCGGCGCAGCGCCCAGCGAAAAGGCGGTGTCATCCTGTAGCGAAAGCAGGTTGAGCCGCCAGCGCATGAGATAGAGCACCAGCAGACTGGGCAACACCACAGGTAACACCTGCAGCACGTCCGGCCAGGTAATGGCCCACAGACCGCCCAACATCCAGAAGGTAATGTCGGGCAAGTGCTTGAGTGGGTCGGCCAGGTACTTTAGTATGCTCGTTCCCGCGGAATAGATGGCCGAGATGGCAATCCCCGCCAGAACCAATCGCAGCACCCAATCGCCATAGCGAATGCGGTGCGAGATGATATACGAGGCAGCCAGCCCCAGGAAGGCAAAGCCCGCCGCGCAAACCTGCACAACGGTTGGCGCTCCCCCCAGGGCCACAATTGCCAGCGACGCGCCAAAAGCCGCGCCCTGCGAGACCCCCAGGAACCCCGACTCGACCAGCGGGTTGCGAAAGATCATCTGGAAAACCAGCCCCGAGGCCGAAAGCACAGCGCCCAGCATAAAAGCCGCCAGAATGCGCGGTAGCCGCAGTTCCAGCACAATCCGTCGGGCCAGCTCGTCCTCGATCAAGGCCGATGGCCGCGTCAGGTACGGGCCAGGGTAACGACCCAGGAACAGCGAGATGAGCAGCATCAGGAGGGCCAGCCCAACCAACCACCCCTGCCACCGGGCCGCGCCGTGGAGCGTCTTTGCTCCACGACGCGATCCAGCTTGTCTAGTGAACATCGAGATTGACCTTGGGCATGATCTCGGCGTCGATGGCTGCCCGATCCATGCCATACAGTTGCTCAAAGAACGCGTAGACCTGGTCGGTCATGTCCACGTCCGCAAAGCGGTCAGGGTAGATGCGAGTCGCCAGCCATTGCATCCCCAGAATCCAGCGCGGGTCCGGCGAATCCCAACCGAAAATATCCGTCGGGAAACCATAAAGCTGATCCTCTCGCACCGCCTTGAGCGCGCCCCACTTGGCATCCGCCTTGAGCGTCGCAAGCACCTCTTCCGGATCAAGGGTGTACCAGATGACGAGGAAAATCTTGTCCGGGTCCCAAACAGCAATCTGCTCCAGGTTCACCACCGTCCAGCCGTCAGTCGCCTCGGCGCTCTCCAGCCACACCGGCGCGCCCCCTGCCGTCTCGACCTCAACAGTCTGAATCCACGACTTGGCGGGCACGCGCACGGCCACTTCGCCGCTTCGGTCGTTGTATTCCAGCAGCAAGACGCGCGACTTTTCGCCTTCGCTCATGTCGGCAATGCCTTCTGCCAGGCGATCCAGCCGCGTCTGGTAGAAGGACTTGATCTCTTCAGCGCGCTGAGGATTGCCCAGCACCGCGCCCAGGTTCTCGACGTCCTGCATGAAATACTCGGGCGTCTCCATCCACAGATAGAGCACCGGAATACCAATCTGGCTCAACGACTCGCCCATAGGTTCGGTCGCTATGCCTCGCATAATCACCAGGTCAGGCTTGAGCGCAGCAATCTGCTCTGGCCCAGGGTTTGCGGCCAGCACGGTTCTGGTGTTCAAATCGGGGTCCACGACGCTCGCGAAATCGTTCGAGGTCGCGCTCTTGGATTCTATCCCCACCAGGCGCTCGCGGGCTTGGGGGAACATATAGAGCAGGTGCAACACCATATGGGGACCACGTCCCATGACGACAATGCGCTGGGGCAGGCTATCCAGCTTGAGCGTTTGCCCGGCGGCGTCTGTCAACTCGATCGGGCCAGCCAGCGTGGGCACAGGTTTTGCTTCAGCCTCCGCACCCGTGGGTTGGGCCTCTACTTCTGGCGCAACCTGCAACTCGATCAGGTCTTGAACCCATTGGCTGCGGCTCGCCCCCGGCAACACGGCATTCAGGCGGCCGTTCTCGTTGTAGGCCAGAAGCGATTCATCCGTCAGATCGGCCACATCCACGTAGGAGGAATAGCCATCGCTGGCGATCATCACCAGCTTTCCGGCGGTAACACCGGCAGCCTCGATCACGTCCAGAAAGCGCACCCCCGTGTACGATTTATCTTCTATCTCGGTGGTGATCTGTTCCAGGGCGTTCAGGTCAGTCATGGTCAGGGGCTTGCCGTCTACCATGATGACAGGGGCAGCCTCCGCTTCCGCGGGAGCCTCCTCCGTTGGAGCGGCTTCCGTCGGAGGTGCCTCCGTTGGGGGCGCTTCCGTTGGGGCAGCTTCCTCAACAGTCGGGGGTTGCGTAGGGACCAACGTAGGAGTCGGCGCCTGACAGGCACTCAAGGACAAACCAAACACAAGCAGCAAAGCCAGAACGAGGAATGACGTGCGATGAAGCATGAGGGGCCTCCTAGATCGTCTGTGATTGAACCCGATTAGGGCGATCTAGAACGCAGCCAAGCGCACCAGGGGTAGCACAAAGCAGGCAATATCAAGCCTTCCGAGGAGC
>JAAYXX010000243.1 GCA_012515695.1 Chloroflexota bacterium | reverse complement strand
GGCGGTGGCCTATGACGGACGATCTACTACAACGCATCCTTGCGAAACTGAACCGGGGCGATTGCTCTGACAGCAAATGGCCTGATCGAAAAGAAGAATACTGGCCGCTCTGCCCCTACCACGACGACCACCACGCGGGGAAGAACTTTCACGTTGGCAAGAAGGGCTTCAAATGTTTTGCATGTGGCGAGTCCGGCAGCCTGGAAAAGCTCGCCAAGAAGGTAGGCGTTGGACTGTTGCACTGTTGCAGTGTTGCGGGAGGGGATAATGTACCCCCTCCCCCCTCCTGCACGTTGGAAGACTATGCGGCGGCAAAGCATCTCCCCCCGGAGTTCTTACAGGGCTTGGGCCTTGAAACCATCTATCTGAAGGGCCGTCCGGCGCTCAAGTTGCCCTACCTGAATAGCGAAGGCGCGGAGTGGTATGTAAGGTTTCGCCTCTGTCTCTCGGGGGAGAACCGCTTTCGCTGGCGGAGTGGTTCCAAGGTTAGTCCCTACGGGCTGTGGCGCTTGGACAAGGCGCGCAAGGCGGGATACATCTTTCTCGTGGAGGGAGAAAGCGACGCGCAAACGCTGTGGTATCACAACCTGCCCGCCCTGGGGATTCCTGGCGCGGACACCTTCAAACCGGAGTGGGCTGAATACCTGACCGGGTTAACCGTCTATGCCTGGCAGGAACCCGACCAGGGCGGGAAGACCTTTATCGAGAAGGTGGGAGAGCCTGTGCCCGACGTTCGGATCATCACCCCTCCTGATGGGCGCAAGGATGTAAGCGAATGTCACATCCTGGGGGATGATGTGCCAGCAGTGATGCAGGAACTCATGGCCCATACGCGCACCTATCGCCAGATGCAGGCGGAGAAGTTGAGCCAGCAGGCGGAGGAAGCCAAAAAGCAGGCGGAGGAGTTACTGCATTGCCCCAACATCCTGGGTCAGTTTGGGACCCTTTGCCAGCGACTTGGCCTCGTGGGGGAGATCCGTAACGCCAAATTGCTGTACCTGGCCCATACCTCCCGGCTGCTGGATAAGCCAGTTTCGGTCGGCGTGAAGGGTCCGAGTTCTGGTGGCAAAAGCTTCGTCGTGGAAACGGTGCTAAAGGCTTTCCCGGAGTCGTGTTACCTGCCGTTTACGGCCATGAGCGCACACGCTCTTGTCTATGATGATCGGCCCATAGAGCATAAGCACATCGTTCTTTTTGAAGCGTCAGGGTTGGGCAACGACAAACCCGGCGAAAGCAATGACTTGGCCTACATGATGCGCTCCTTGCTGTCAGAGGGATGTATCAAGTACGTGACGGTCGAGAAGACATCTGACGGGCTACAGCCAAGAGTCATAGAGCGGCCGGGACCTGCTGGGCTTATCACTACCACCACCAAGGCGAGTCTACACCCGGAGAATGAGACGCGTATGCTGTCCCTCGTCATCCGTGATGATCCACAGCAAACACAAGGCATCTTCCTGGCATTGGCTGATCGGGCCAACGGTCAACAGAAAGATGAGCCCGACCTTATTCCCTGGCACGCCCTGCAGACCTACCTGGAACTGGCCGGGGTGACAGAGGTTACTATCCCCTATGCTCACAGGCTGGCAGAGAAAACCAATTCTCGCGCTGTCCGGCTACGAAGAGACTTTGGAAAGCTGCTGTCGCTCATCCAGGCCCATGCTATCTTGCATCAGGCTACACGGGAGAGAGACGCACAAGGACGCATCATCGCTACTCTCGACGACTATCGAGCTGTGCATGATCTGGTGTCCGACATCTTTAGCGAGGGGGTTGAGGCCAGCGTGTCACCTATGATCCGGGAGACGGTGCAGGCTGTGACTGGCCTATCCAGGAAGCATGATCGCCCGGCGACTGTTGTTGAGGTAGGCAATGCGCTAGAGATCGACAAGAGCTCCGCGAGTCGTCGAGTGCGGGTAGCCATTGAGCACGGCTACCTGGTGAACATGGAAGACAAGAAGGGCAAGCCCGCAAAGCTGATGGCAGGTGAACCAATGCCCGACGAGCAACCTGTCTTGCCCGATCCTGACGACCTGTG
>JAAYXX010000242.1 GCA_012515695.1 Chloroflexota bacterium | reverse complement strand
GGGCATTGGACGATGTAGTGGCCACGATTAGCGTCGCGATGTCAGGTTACCGCCATCAGGAGTACCAGTATCAGGCCCGCCTGGAGGAACTGGACCAGGCCATTGACCTGTTTCTCCAGCGTGATCACATGAAGCTGGCCCTGGATGCCTCCGGGCGCTACAACACGGCTACGAGCCTGCTGGAGCTGTTTCGCGAGCGCGCTGCCAGAGAACAAGCCGAGTACCAGAAATGCGTTCAGGCCCGCACACAACTGGAAGCCAGGCTCGCAGAGATCCGGCAAGATCGTGACCAGGTGCGGCTGCTTCTGGAAGGGTCATCCGAAGGCGAGGAGGTCATAGCCCCTGGCACCCCGGAGCAGCTTGCCCAGGCCATGCAGCAACGCCTGGATCAGGCTACTGACCAGGGGCGCATTAGCATAGACCAACTGGATCAAGAGCTGGAGCAGGCCCTGGAGACCCGCTTGATCCAGGAACAGATATCCGCCCGCAGGCAACGCCTGAACCTTTAGCGATGCTGCCGCGTATAGTATCCAAGTGATATGACTGCAAGCGAGGAGTGCTGATGTCCAAAACACGCGTGGTGTTTTTCGTCCTGATTGGTATCGTCCTGCTGGTAGTAGCCGGTTCCTTCATCCTGCAGAGGACAGGGGTGCCCTCCCTCAAGGCCCCTGAGACACTCAACGTGCGGGTGGTCGTGGCTTTGCCCGTCGAGCCGTTTGTGCGCGAGGCTGCCAACCGCTTTAACGCAGAGGGGCATACGCTGGATGGCAACCCCATCCAGGTGACCGTTATTCCGATGGATGGCCTGGACGCGATGGGCCGCTGGGAGCGGGAGGAGATGGACCCCCTGCCCACCGTCTGGATTCCCGACAGCCGCTATCTGGTAGAGTTGGTGAACGCCACCTACAAAGAGCGCCGCGGGCGAGACATCTTTTTGACCGGCGGCGAATACCGCGCCCGGCCTATTGCTACTTCACTCTTTTGCTGGGGCATCTGGCAGAGCCGGGATGAGGTGCTGCGCGAGCATTTCGGCGAGGATGTCACCTGGCGCGACATTCACGACGCGGCGATTACCAGGGGGGGCTGGCCTGAACTGGGCGGCGAACCAGAGTGGGGCTATTTCAAGCTGGTGGTCCCCAACCCGCGCAAGAACGTCGGCGGGCTGATGGCGATGGTCGCGGCGGCGGGCGAGTATTACGGCAAGACCCGCATCGAGGTCGCGGATGTGACCAATCCCGAGTTTCAGCAGTGGCTCGCCGAGCTGATGGGCGCGGTTACCGACTTTTCCAGCCTGGGGTCTTATTCGGTGGAGAACCTGGCACTGTTCGGCTATTCGATGGGAGACGGCGGCCAGCTCCTAGAGAGCGACCTGATCACCAACATGGCCGGTATTCAGACGCGCTGGGTGGAACCGATGGTCGTGCGCTACCCGGAATACATCACCTGGTTCGACTTTCCGTACACCATCTGGATGGGCGACGAGACGACGGCTCAGGAGAAGAATGCCGCGCTCGAGTTCGAGCGGTATCTTCTCTCGCCCGAGATTCAGCAGTTGTCCATTGGCTACGGCCTGCGCCCGGCCAACCCCGAAGTGGCGATTGACGGCGAAAACAGCCCCTTTGTTCAGTGGCAAGATGAGGGCTTTATGACGGTGGTTCCGCGCTCTACCCGCATGTACTCCCCCGACCGGGAAGTGTTGCTGGCTCTGCTGCGTTGGTTCGACCTGAACGTCTACGAGCGATAGAGGAGGTTGTCTCATGGCCAAGAGAGGGACCACACGTTCCCGCCCCGGTCGAGGACTGGCCATCTTTGTCAGCCTCCTGATCGGGGGGCTGGTGCTGTGCGTTGTTACGGTGGCTCTTGTCGGCTTGCTCACTCGCGAAAGAGGCACACGCGACGTCAAGCTGCGGATCGCCCATTCGCCGGAAAAGGCCGAGGTGTTCTACCAGCTAGTCGATTCATTCAACCAGACCAAGCCCCGCCTGCCCAACGGCAAGCGTATCACCATCGAGACGGCCAGATTTACACCCGGCGAGATGATGGAACTGGTCGCAGATAACCAGTATCATGCGGTTAGCCCCGACTCGTCCGTGTGGCTGCGCGAGATTGACCGCTATTGGACCGAGAACCGTGGGAATAGCGGCGATCTGGTAGGCGAGTCTACTCGCTATATGGTCAGCCCGGTAGTGATTGCCATGTGGGAGGAGGTCGCCACATCCCTGGGCTATCCGGATAAGCAGATCGGCTGGCAAGACCTGCTGGCTGCCGCCGAATCGCCGGGCTTTCGGTGGAGCCACCCCTCCACCCAGACTGCCAGCGGCCTGCTAACCACACTGGCGATGTTCTACGCGGGCGCCGATGTGACCCGCGACCTGACCAAGGAACTGGCTACTGCCGAATCAACCCTGGAATATGTCGCCCGCCTGGAGAAAACCGTCAGTCACTATGGCGAGGGCGAGTTGGCTGTCATGGAACAGATCGAGGCGCAGGGCCGCGATTACCTTGATGCGTTCATCGTTCAGGAGCAACTGGTCGTGCAGCATAACCTGTCTCACGATCAGCGCCTCGTGGCTATCTATCCCATCGAGGGGACTTTGTGGGAAGATCACCCGTTGGCCCTGATCGAGCATCCTGAACGCACCGACGACGAGCGCCAGGCGTATAGCATGTTCCGGGACTATCTTCTGAGCCGCGAGACCCAGATGGAGATTTTGCGGCACGGCTATCGCCCGACGGACCTGAATATCCCGTTGGATTCGCCCAACTCGCCCATCACCCAGGCCAATGGGGTTGACCCTACGGAGCCGCAGACCACTTTGCAGATTCCTAGCTCGTCGGTGATCGCCGTCGTCAAGGATGCGTGGCTATTTACCAAGCGACCGGCGAATATCTATTTGGTGGTGGATGTCTCGGGCAGCATGGAGGGCCGCAAGATGCAGGAGATGCGCTCTGCCCTGCAAGCCTTCCTCGACCAGATTCCGAGCGACCGCGAGCGGGTGGGGCTGATTGCGTTTTCCAGCAGCGCGCAAGAGGTTGTGCCCCTCACCCAGTTGGGCGACGGGCGCGACAGGCTGGAGGACGCCGTGAGCAGCTTGTATGCGGGAGGCAACACCGCGCTGCTGGATGGCGTTGACCTGGCCGTGACCAAATTGAGCGACCTGCAAGACACGGAGCGGATCAATGCCATCGTTGCTATGACCGACGGCAAGGAGAACCAGTCGCGCACGCGCATCTCGGAACTGCGCGACAAGCTGGACCGCGCCGCCGATTCGGATGTGCCGGTGGTTGTCTTTTGCATCGGGTATGGCTCGGACGCCGATTTCGAACTGCTGGAAACCATCTCCGGTGCGTCGGGCGGCTTTACCCGAGAGGCCAACACGGAAACCATTCGCAATCTGTACCAGATTCTTTCGACGTATTTTTAGCAGATAGAACTGTATGGGGTAAACAGAGAATGGATGATTTGCAGCGAAACGCCAACAAGGCGATCGTCTCCCACGCCTTCTTTCGGCTGGAGAGCGCGTTAACTATCGCGCTGACCATTCTGCTGGCCTTCTTCCTGCCCAGCCCGCTGCCGGGGTGGCAGTGGTGGTATTGGGTTGTGCTGGGAGGCATCGCAGAGGCGCTTATTGTGTACACCAGCATCACCGACGTGCGCACTGCCCAATGGGTACTCGCCGCGATGGTGCGCGAGCAGTTTGACCCCAAGGAGATCAAGACGCCCAAATACCGGGCCAAGGTCGAGCAGGCGTTGGAGTATCGCGACAAGATTCAGGCGGTGATTGCCTCGACGCCCACCAGTATCCTGCGCACGCATCTCCGCGAGAGCACGTCCGGCGTGGCTGACTGGATCGCGCATATCTTTACCCTGGCGCTACGGCTGGATACCTACGAGCGCGATCAGGTGCTACGTCGAGACCTGCGCGAGCTACCCGCCAGCATTGACAGCCTGCGTAAAGCGGCGGACACGACCAAGAACCTGGAGACGCGCCAGCAAATTGACCTGACCCTGGCCGCCAAAAAGGCCCAGCATGAGAACCTGCTGACCCTGCAGAGCCGGATGCAGCAGGCTGAACTGAGCCTGGAGCAAACACTGGCCGCGTTGGGCAGCGTCTATTCACAATTCCAGACGATTCGCGCGCAGAAAATCAGCGGTTCGGGTGCCAAGAATCTGGCCTCGAATATTCACGATCAGGCCCAGAACCTTGAGGACATCATTCAGGCGATGGATCAGGTCTATGGCCGCTCATAGGAATATGCCTATACTCTCCACGGAGGTACCGAGTTCGATGTCTAGATGCATGCCAAGACTGCTGCTTGGCCTTACTCTGCTGTTCGCCTTGCTGCTCACATCCTGCGCCAGCGCCCAGCCCACCAAGGGCGACGTTACCGTTTATGTGGCTGTGCCCCTGTCGGGGTGGCAGGCGGACGGCGGGCAAACGGTGGTGGGCGGCGTCCGCCTGGCCGCTGAAGAGATGAACAAGCGGGGCGGCCTGTTGGGGTACCGCGTGAACGTGGTTCCCATTGATGACGAGGCCGATTCTGAGGTGGCGGTGCAGGTGGCTAACCAGATCGCTGACGCTGTGCGCCGGGGAGATCGGGTGCTGGGAGTGATCGGGCACTATAACAGCGGTCAGGCCGCGGCGGCCCTGGAAATCTACAAGGACTTGCCCCTGATCGTCATCACCCCCACGGCCAGCGACCCCGCCTTGACCGCCGGGGGGTACCAGAACTTTTTCCGGGTGAACGCTACGGATGCCGCCCAGGGGCCGTATGACGCCGAGTTTCTCGTCAACGACCTGCAGGCGCAGCGCATTGTCGTAGTGTATGCCGAGAATGAATATGGCGAGGGTTTGCGGGCGCAGATGGTCGAGTCCCTGGAAAAGCTGGGTCGCCCGCCGGTGGACGTGATCGGTATCGAGGAGGCCGCGCCCACCCACGCGGCGGTTATCCCGCGCATCCAGGAGGCCAACCCCGACGCCATCTTTTTGGCGGGGTACGAGACAGAGGGGTATGTGCTGCTGCCCGAACTGCGCGAGGCGGGCATCGAGGCCACGTTTAAGGCGAGCGACGGCTGTTTCCTGTTCGAGTTCATTGACGGCGCGGGCAAGTGGTCCGAAGGGGCCTATGTCAGCGGCATCACCCCCGACTCGGAGGTGGTGGCCGATGAGGAGTGGTGGCGGGCTTATCAGGAGCTAGAGTCGCGCAACCCTGGCACCTATAGCGCGGCGGGCTATAGCGCGCTGGCTGTCCTGGCAGAGGGAGTCAAGCAGGCGAACAGCCTGGACGCCAACGCCGTGGCCCAGGCTCTGCGGCAGGTAGAGACCGAATCGCTGGTTGGCCCTATCGCCTACGATGAAAAGGGCGACCTGGAGCAGCAGACCATCTACATTTTCCAGGTGCGCGAGGGCGAGTTTGTGCAGGTCAAGCCCGTGCCCAAAAACGGCGCGAACTGACCTGGCGATAGATCAAGGCGCTCCACCTGCTTGTGGTGGAGTGCCTTTTATTTGTGGAATTGCCAGACCTGCCCGCCCTTACTCCGGGTCATTGAACACGCCGATACCCAGTAGCCCTGCGCCCCCATGCACGCCCAGCACAGGCCCCAGTTCGCTGCATAGAATCTCGACGGGATGATACCTGTCCGCAATCTCGTCGCGCAAGGCAAGCATCTCATCGAGACAGGCCGTGTGGAGCACAGCCACCCGGATCGGCTGCTGAAGGTCTATCCGCTCAAAGGCCACTTCCAGCAGGCGGCGCACCGCTCGCTGCCGGGTGCGTGTGCGCTCGACGGCCTCAATCATGCCGCTCTTTTGATCAATAGCCAGCAACGGCTTGAGTTGTAGCATCGTGCCCAGGAATCGGGCCGCCCCGCCAATCCGCCCGCCCCGGTGCAAGTATTCCAGGGTGTCCAGCACAAAGCGCATGGTCAGACGCTCGCGCACGCTCGCTGCCGCGGCAATCATTGCCTGCGCGTCCCCGCCACGCTCAAGCGCGCGGGCCGCCATGATTACCTGCCAGCCCAGCCCCATCGAGACCGCCCGCGAGTCTACCACGTGCACCGGCACATCCACCAGCGCCCGCGCCCCCTCGGCTGCGTTCATCGTGCCGCTCAGGGCGGAACTGATGGTCAAGATGACTGCCTCGTCCGCCCCTGACTGCTCAATCGCCTGGGCAAAGTCCTGAGGCGACGGCTGCGACGTCTTGGGGTGTATGGGGTCATCTGGCAGGCGCGCATAGAACGTGGCGTGGTCAATGTCTACCCCATCGCGCAATTGCTCTTCCCCCCAGACCACGTACAGGGGCACGACGATGATCCCATACCTTTCGACTATCTCCGCCGGAAGGTCCGAAGTGCTGTCGGTTATAATCGCGATACGCTTCATAGCTTGTCTTATCCTTCCTGTGCCAGCGGTTATTGGCGACCCGCAGAAGCACCTGCCAGTTTACTGAATTCCCTCGACAGCCTCTCGCAGATGCTCCCGACTGGGCATCCGCATGGCCCGATGCAGGAACTCGGTGACCGAATCGCACTCGGCTCGCAGTTTGCGCAGATCTCTCCCGATGGGGCTGACCGAATCGGGTTCGTCGGCATACGTGCCGTAGAATGCGAAATAGGCCTGGTTCAGTTTGCGAATCTGGTATCCCTGCGATACCAGCTCTTGCCGCCGCTCCTCCATGAATAGCTCCGCCTCCTCGATCTGCCCGTCAGCCAGCAAGGCGTCTACGATCAGGCGAGTGTGCCGCATGTGCTGGCTAAAGGGCGACGGCTCCCGCGCCTCCTGGTCATCCCCTTTGGGGGCATAGGCCGGGTAATAGCGCTCTAGCACGCGTTGGGTGACCTCTTTGCTCACCATGCTCACGACTGTCTCGTTCATGGTCGCAATCTCGTAATCTGGCGCCAGGCCGGTCACATCCAGAATATAGCGAAACCCCAGGGGCGTGAAGGCCAGGTACTGATGGAACCACTCGTGAACAATGGTTTCGACGATAAAGGGGAACGACGCGTCTTGGACGACCAGCGAGGGATACAGCCCGGCAAAGCCTCCCAGTGGCTCGACCAGCGCCGAGAGGCCCAGTACCTCCACGCGCTGCTCGATCTCGTCCCTGACTGCCGGGTCGAGGTCTTGAATCAGCATCACCTCCCGAATGCTCTCGATTCTGTCCCTGGGCGAAATGATCAGCAGATGGGGAGACTCGGTCAGGTTGAACCATATCGGGGGAAATAACACGTTCAGGTTGATGTAGGGGTCCATCGGGTTACAGACGCCCATCTCGTGGAGCACCTGGCGGATCTGGGCATTCAAAGCATCTTCCAGCGCGTCCCAGTCCTGCCCCGATGACCTGGCCGCCGTTGGCTGGGGCTGTTCGATCCCCAGAATGTGGCGTACCTCCCATTCCAGGAAGCTGAACCGATAGGGCGCTACGATGTCTCGCACCTCTTGATCGAATGTCTGCCTCGACTGGCAACCCACAGTTGCCACACCAGCCAAAAGCGCCATACAGATCAGGATAATCCTGATCCACCTCTGCCTTTGGCTCACGCCCGCCCCCTTTCCAGTCAGGTGCAATGCCGTTCGTTGATCTGCGATATGCGTCCACGCCAATCCCGGTGGTCGCTGATGGGCTGCGCTTGCGTCCATCTATGCTCTATATTACCACGGTATCCCACTCAAGGGAAAACTGAGCGAATGCCCGACCGGGCGCAAAATGGTATCCGCTGTTTGAACAAATAATTGATGACCTGGACTAGGACAAGATCACGGGGGGGAATGGCAACTGCCAGTCATATGCCGCCAGAACGTTTTACAGAGGTGGGGCTTTTTTGCTAGACTGGGGGCGCATCGCGCATTGGGGCGATGGCTAGTAAGAGAAAGGATTGCGGTTATGCAGTATGTCGAGTTGCCGTCTGGAGCAAGAATGCCAATGGTTGGTCTGGGCACCTGGCAATTACGCGGGGCCAAGTGTACGAGCGCTGTGCGGACTGCGTTGCAGGTGGGATATACCCTCCTGGATACTGCCGAGGCATATGACAATCAGCCGGATATTGCCCGCGCCATTCGGGAGGAGGGGGTAGACCGCGAAAAGCTGTTCATCACCTCCAAAGTGTCGCGCAGTCACCTGTACTATAACGGTCTGCTCAGAGCTTGCGAGAAGACGTTGAGGGAATTGGAGACGGACTATTTGGATCTCTACCTGATTCACTGGCCGAACGACGCCATAGCGATGGATGAGACATTTGAGGCCATGGCCAAAGCGCAAGAACGGGGTTGGGTGGTGGACGTGGGAGTCAGCAACTTTGATATCCCCCATCTGGAGCAGGCGTTGCTGGTGTCCAAGACGCCCATTGCGATGGATCAGATCGAGTTTCGCCCGCATTACAACCAGACAGTACTGACGAATTTTTGTCACGAACACGGGATTCATGTCACGGCATACAGCTCGTTGCGATATGGCGAATATAAGGGGGAGCATACTCTGCGCGAGATTGCCAGCAAGCACGACAAGACGGCTGCTCAGGTCGTGTTGCGCTGGCTGGTGGGCAAGGGGGTGGTGGTCATTCCCCGCTCGACGTCGAGGGCGCATCTGCTCGAAAACCTGGACGTGTTCGACTGGCAGCTTGATGACGAGGATATCGAACGCATCGAGGTGATGGATCGCATAGTCGCATAGCCCCCGATCAACCCTACTTCCTCCCTGCTATCCCCGCTATCTCCTCAACCTGTGCGCTCTGCCGATCAACTGGCGTGGCTACCTACATGGGGCACGGTCTTGTGCCAGCGACGATAGTATCACCGAATGGAAGCCAGCTTCCCCCACGAGGCGGGCAGTCTGCGCACCCGAGTTGACGAAAGGGAAGGGCTGGATAGACTGGATGCCGTTGTGTTTCTAGTCTGCGCGCCAGGGGTCGCCTGGAACCATCTAATCCTGCTATGGGGGAAATATGCATACCATCGAAGCCAGTATGCCCTGTGTGTCTCCGCCTGCCTGGGCGGTTTGGGAACGCAAGCTGTTCAAGGTTATCAATCGGTCTGTCTGGCCGTTTCTCTCCAAGTACACCCGTGAGGACGGCACGCTGATCTGGCGTGACCGGCTGGGGGGCCGGGATGGAGCGGACGACTTTTACGAGAGTTTCTACAACTGGCCGCTGGCCTACCTGCTGGGAGGCGGCGACCACCTGCTAGAGCTGGGGCTGCGCCAGTGGGAGGCTGTCACCCGGCAACTGACCGCTATGGGGATGTTGCTGAAAGAGTACGAGCGGGGGTATGACCAGTTTCACCAGAGCGAGAGCTATATCTATTTTTACCTGCTGTGCGCGGCGGACCCTGAAAACCGCGTGCTGCGCGAGCGGGCGCAGCGTTTCGCCGGGTTCTTTATGAACGAAGACCCGGACGCTCCCAACTATGACGCCGAGCGCCGCTTGATCCGCGCGCCTCACAATGGCAGCGGGGGGCCTCGTTGGGGGATTTCGGACGAGGAGCAACCCAGCTATGGCTGGGGCGCGAGTATGCGGCGGTATGGCCTGCCCTTTGCGGATGTGCCGGGGGTGACGTGCTACGACGATCTTAAAGACCCTGTGTTGGCTCGCCGGATGGGGCAGGCGATGCACGAGCGAATGGGCAAGGGCGATGTCCCTGCCAACCTGGGCGTGACCAGCCTGATCACCAATGCTTTCCTGATGACCTCTGACGCCAAGTATCGCCGTTGGGTGCTGGAATACGTGGACGCCTGGATGGAGCGGGCCGAGCGCAACGGCGGGCTGCTGCCTGACAACGTGGGCCTGTCGGGTGAGATCGGCGAGTATATGAACGGCAAGTGGTATGGCGGTCTGTATGGCTGGACGTGGCCGCACGGCTTTTACAATGTGGGCATGGCGGCGACGGTGGCGGGCAACAATGCCTATCTGCTCAGCCGAGATGCGCGTTACCTGGACCTGCCGCGCAGCCAGATGGACTATATCCTGCGGTTGGGCGAGACGCGGGATGTGAGCGAGTTGGAGGAGGATGATCGCGAGCGGCTTGGTTCGCGGTTGCCGAAGGATTGCCGGGAGGTGTTTGTCGTGCCCATGCGGCACGGAGATGCAGGCTGGTTCGAGTATCTGGTCCCGTCGCCTATCTACCCGGTGGCGCTGTGGAACGTCAGTATGGACGAGGCCGACTGGGAGCGGATCGAGCGCATTCGCGCCAAAAGCCCGTATGATTGGACGCTGACGCGACCCTATCGGGGCAAAGAAGACGCAGAGCACGAGGAGCCGTGGCTGTGCTTCTTGCGCGGTGAAAACCCGACCTACCCGGAGACGATCCTCAGTCAGTCGTATGGGCAGGTTTGTCGGCGGATGGAGCAGATTCGACGGGACGAGGCCGACCTGACCAAGGTGCACATTCATCACTGGCAAGAACTGAACCCGGTGGTGACAGAGGCGTTGATCCAGTTGACGCTGGGAGCGCCGCAGATGCTGTATAACGGCGGCCTGTTGATGGCCAGCCTGCGTTACTTTGATCCGGCGCGGCAGCGGCCAGGGCTGCCGGAGGATGTGGCGGCGCTGGTGGAAAAGGTAGAGGCGGGTCGCGTGGTGGTGCGGTTGGTCAATCTCAGCCCCTTTGATGCGCGAGACGTGTTGGTGCAGGCGGGGACATTTGGCGAGCACCGGTTCCTCACTGCGCGGTATGACGTGGGCGTTGGCGAATATCCGGGAGGCATTGGTCAGCGGGAGGCTGCGCCGCCCTCTACAGAGATGCGCGCACTGCCGGTGGATGATCAGCGCGTGCAGGTGCATCTGCCTCCGGCCAGCGAAATCACCTTGGACCTGGAAATGGAGCGCCACGTCAACGAGCCGTCCTACGCTCTACCCTGGTAACGGCGCACCCTGGCGCACAGACCCAATCGCTGGAACAATAAAGCCCGCTCATGTGAGCGGGCTTTATCATTCAGGGGTGTCTAGATTACGCCGAGACCACTCAGGAGCACGATAAACACCAGCACCGGCGTGATAATCTTGGCGGTGGCGAAGAAGGCGCGCACGATGCCGCCGTTCTCCAGTTTGCCTTCGTTGGACAGGGCTTGCTTCAGCTCCTTAAAGCCCCACTTCCAGCCCACAAAGATGCAAATGAACAGCCCGCCCACCGGCAGGAGGATGTTTGACGTGAGATAATCGAGCAGGTCGAACATGGTCATGCCGAACAGCTTGAACTCGGCCAGCAGGCTGTTGGACAGGGCTGCCGTGGAACCGATCACTGCCAGGGCGATAGCGGTGACCAGCGTCGCCTTGAGGCGCGACCAGCCCAACCGCTCGTTCAGGTATGCCACGGGCACTTCGAACAGGGAGAGCATAGCTCCCGTAGCGGCGATAGCGGTCAGGATGAAAAAGATGACCATGAACACGCTGCCCAACGGCATGGAACTAAACACTGCCGGGATGGTGATGAACAGCAGGGATGGCCCGGCCGCGGGCTGGAAGCCAAAGGCGAATACCGCCGGGAAGATGGCGATGCCCGCCAGCATCGAGACCAGCAGGTCGGCCAGCATCACGCGGGTTGCTGTGCCGGGGATATTCTGGTCGTCGCGGAAGTAGCTACCGTAGGTGATCATGGTGCCCATGCCTACCGAGAGCTTGAAGAACGACAGGCCCATTGCGACCAGGACGGTAGCCCCGGTTACCTTGGAGAAATCGGGCTTGAGCAGGAAAGTGAGACCTTCTCCCGCACCGGGCAGTGTCAGGCTGCGGATACCGACGATGATCAGCAGGATGAACAGCAGAGGCAGCAGCCGCTTGGTCATGGCCTCGATACCCTTGGACACGCCGGCGATAATGATGATGCTCACCCAGGCCAGAACGACCCACTGCCACACCAGGGATTGGATCGGGCTACTGACGAGGCCGCCAAAAGCCGCCGATGTGACTTCGGGACTGGTGGAGAGGATGCCGCCACCGATGGCCTTGAGGACGTAGGCGAAAACCCAGGCGGCGACTTCGGTGTAGAAGGCCAGGATCAGGAAGGCAGACAAAACGCCTGCTGCGCCCACCAGCCACCAGACCTGGCGGGGGGCCAGCTTTTGAAAGGCAGTGATGGCGTTGGCGCGGGTCTTGCGTCCAATGACCAACTCGGAGATCATCACTGGCAAGCCAACGAGAAGCGTGCAAGCCAGGTAGATGATGACGAACGCTGCGCCACCGTTGGCGCCGGTCAGGTAGGGGAACTTCCAGATGTTTCCCAGGCCCACGGCCGACCCCAGGGTGGCAGTGATGACGCCGAGGCGGGTGGCGAACCCGTCACGGGCAATAGCGGCTTTGCCTTTTGCGGCAATGCTCATAGAGGGACCCCCTTTGTTGTGGAAAATGAAAAGGATGATGGGATTGCCTGGTGCAACTGCGACCCTGTGCTGCAGCGAAGTCTCTCGAGCAATGGGCGAGGCGACGAGGCTACGCGGACAGCAGCCATAATTCGTGCAACCAGGCACAAACGCCCATAGTCTATGGCAGAGATGGAGAATTGTCAAAAAGCCGACAGTACTGTGCGGGAGCGGATCAGAGGCTTGAGCAGGCAACATAAACACAGGGCGAATGGCGCGGGTGTCTGCGGCATTCGCCCTGTGTTGCGTGTGTATGGTAGCTACTCTGCCTGCTTGCGGTACTTTTGTTCAAACAGCACCGGGTCATGGGGCGCGCGGCGATTGGGACATTCGGGCCGCGGGCAGAGCATGCAACTGGCAAAGCTCTCCTCGGTGGGGAAGCGGATGCCAGAGACGGACTTGTTGGGAACCATCAGGCAACTGGCGGTCAGCTCGACGCCGATGGTGGCAAAGGGATCACCCAGCGAGCGGAACAGGGGGCGCTGCTCTCTCAGGGGCCAGTCCGCCAGAGAGCCGGGGTTCATGTCAGAGGTTTTGCCCGGCTGGTAGGTATCTGTCAGATGCTGGGTCAGCATACGGCTGGCTGCGCCGAGGGCCTGGATTTTGATGGCTTCGGCCCAGAATTGATGCAAGGGATCATCCAGAGTATGCGCCCAGTCGTCTAGCTCGCGGCCACACGTGGCGATATAGAGAAACACGCGCTCGGCCTTGTCCAGGTTGACGCGCAACACGCGGCTGGAAAAGCGGGTGCCCTCGACCACAACGCCGTCATCGTCCTTGCTGTCGATAAAGCGCAGGGCATACATGGCTTTGGGGCGGGCGATGCGTTCGACCTCGGCCACCATCTTTTGCATGTCCTCTGCGTCGGAGGTGTCGGGCTGCACGTGCATTTGCTTCATCAAGGCTTCTATGTCGGCTTGAAATGGGATGTTATCCAGGACGATCACGGGTTCCATGTGTTTACCTCGTATAGATATGGCTGTCGAGTAGACGCTTCTTGGCCGCTAGTCGTTGACGGCGATGCGAATGCGCTTGTTGATGCGCCCCTTGCTCTGGTAGTCCACCACGCGGATGTAGCCGACCTCGCGGGTGTTGGCGACGTGTGTGCCGCCATCGGCCTGCAAGTCCAGGCCGACGATCTCGACTGTACGCACCTCGGTAATGCCCTCTGGCAGCAGGTTGATCTTGGTGCGGATGAGGTCGGGGATCTGAAAAGCCTCTTCGCGGGGCAGGATCGCCACGCGGATGTCGTGGGCCGCGGCTACCTCGGCGTTGACTCGTTCCTCGATTTCGTGCACCAGTTCCTGGCGCAGCGACTCGAATTCAAAGTCCATGCGCGCCTGGAGCGGCTCCATGTTGCCGCCGGTGACCTGCGCGCCATAGTCGCGCCAGACGACGCCGCACAGGACATGCAAGGCGGTATGCGTGCGCATCAGCTTGAAGCGGCGCTCCCAATCGAGCTGGCCGCGCACGGTGTCGCCCACTGCCGGAAGCGTGCCTGTAAGCCAATGCCATACGTCGGCCCCTTGCTTTTTCACGCGAGTGACCTCGCACACGCGGTTGCCAACCGCCAGGGTGCCGATGTCGCAGGGCTGACCGCCACCACCAGCGTAGAACGCGGTGCGATCCAGGGCGATGGCGTTCTCGGCCTCGTTGACGGCGGTTACGCGGGCGTCGAACTCTTGCAGATAGCTGTCAGTCAGATACAGTAGCTCGGTCATGCCAGCCTTCCTTACTAGCTCTTTTGTCAGAGTGTAGCCCGTTTGGGCTGATGGGTCAATTGGCAAGGTTGGCGGAAGGCTATGCTGGCTGACGCTCCGCGTTCACAGGTGGTCGGCGCCGTCGGTGAGCCATTCCAGGTTAAAGCGAGCAAGAGTCAGCCGCTCGTAAGGGTGCTGCTCGCCGCGCTCATACAGGCAGCAGATGGTCCCGTCGGGCGCGACAGCCAGGTCGGAATACGCAGAGGGGCCAGGATAGAGCAGGCGGGCGACGGGCCAGGTGCGGCACTCGTCATAACTGAGCCGGATGGTCATGCGCTCGCGGGCCGTGCTTGCGGGGTTGGCGAATAGCACGCGGTTGCGCTCCTGGGCGGGCTGTTGGGTCAGGCGCACCAGACTGGCCTGGCAGATAGGCTCAATCAGGGTGTCATCCCAGGCGAATTGGGCAAAGCTGTCGCCCCGGTCGTGGCT
>JAAYXX010000241.1 GCA_012515695.1 Chloroflexota bacterium | reverse complement strand
GGACCGGGACAATGCCAATTTCCAGCGAACGCTGGACGAGCTTCGCACCAAATTCGATGCGACGTTTGTCCCCGTTCAGTTGCCCATCGGCGCGCACACCTCGTTCCAAGGGGTGGTTGACCTGGTGTCTATGAAGGCGTTTATCGGGGAAGATGGAAAAGAAGCCGACATCCCCGCCGATATGCAGGACCAGGTAGCCCAGGCGCGCACCGAGATGATGGAGTTCGTGGCCGAAGCGGACGACGAACTGATGATGAAATACCTGGAAGGCGAAGAACTCACCGACCAGGAGATTCGTTCCGGCCTTGCCAAGGGGGCAAAGGGCGGCGATTTGGTGCTGGTTTTTGCTGGCTCGGCAGCCGGGAATGTGGGCGTCAAGCTGCTGCTCAACGCCATCGCCAACTATATGCCTTCCCCCGCCGATGTGCAGGTCAAGGCGGTGAACGGGGCGACCGAGGAAGAGGAAACCCTGTCTGTTGATCCGACGGGCGCTTTGGTGGTGCAGGTGTTCAAGACCCTGGCCGACCCCTTTGTGGGCAAGCTGTCCTACTTCCGCGTATTCAGCGGCACGCTGGCTTCTGACTCGCGCGTGTTCAACGTGAACAAGAACGCCGAGGAACGCCTGGGCCAGTTGTTCATGATGCGCGGCAAGGAGCAAAGCCCGGTGGCCAAGGTTCAGGCTGGGGACATCGGCGCGGTGGCCAAGCTAACGGTTACCGTCACAGGGGATACGCTGTGCGATCGTGGCGCGCCATACCGCATGCCGGAAATCGTCTACCCAGAGCCTCTGTATTCAGCCGCAGTCTTTCCCAAGACCAAGGCTGACCTGGACAAGCTGGGCGCGGGCCTGACCCGCCTGACGGAAGAAGACCCCACCCTGCGCGTCGAGCGCAATACAGAGACCGGCGAGATTATCATGTCTGGCATGGGTGAGTCGCACGTCCAGATCGCGGCCCGCCGGTTGGCGCAAAAGTTCGGCGTCGATATCGAGACCGCCGTGCCGACTATTCCCTATCGCGAGACAATCACCAAGACGGCGCAGGCGCAGGGCCGCCACAAGAAGCAGACCGGTGGTCGCGGCCAGTTTGGCGACGTCTGGATCCGCTTTGAGCCGTTGGAGCGCGGGGCTGGTTTCGAGTTCACCAGCGAGATTTTCGGCGGCGCGGTCCCCAAGAACTATGTCCCGGCAGTCGAAAAGGGTATGCGCGAGATCATGGAGACTGGCGTCATCGCCGGGTTCCCCACGGTGGACTTTCGCGCAGTGCTATACGATGGGTCCTACCACCCGGTAGACTCGTCCGAATTGGCCTTCAAGCTGGCGGCGCACCTGGCATTCCGCAATGGTATCCCGCAAGCGGGGCCTGTGCTGCTCGAGCCGATAATGGAGATCGTCGTGACCGTGCCCGAGAGCTTTATGGGCGATATCCTCGGCGACCTGAACACCCGGCGCGCTCGCGTGCAGGGTATGGAGCAGGCCCGTGGGAATGGCGTCGTGACCGCTCAGGTGCCTCTGGCCGAGATTCAGCGGTATGCCACCGACCTGCGCTCGATGACCCAGGGACGCGGCATCTACACGATGAAATTCTCTCACTATGATATCGTGCCTGCTCACCTGGTCGACAAGATCAAGGAAG
>JAAYXX010000240.1 GCA_012515695.1 Chloroflexota bacterium | reverse complement strand
TACAACCAGCGCAGCAACGCCTTTGAATTTCGCCCCGGCCCCATTTTCGCCCAGATCGTGCTGGCCGACGAGATCAACCGGGCTGGGCCGCGCACGCAAAGCGCCCTGCTCGAGGCCATGCAAGAGCGGCAGGTGACGGTGGACGCAGGCACGCGCCCCCTGGAACGCCCCTTCCTGGTGCTGGCTACCCAGAACCCCATCGAGCTAGAGGGGACCTTCCCCCTGCCCGAAGCGCAACTGGACCGCTTCCTGATGCGGGTGGACCTCGGCTACCCCACGCCAGAACAAGAGCGCGCCATCTTGCGCCGCTTCCGCGCCCAAAACCCTCTGACCGAGTTGCAGCCGGTCATCTCGGCGGAGGAGATCGTGACGCTGGCCGCCGCCTGCCGACAGGTATACGTCCACGAGGCAATGGAAGACTATATTATCGCTCTGGCCGGGGCCACCCGCAAGGCGGAGGCGCTGGCCCTGGGCATCAGCCCGCGTGGCAGTCTGGCACTATACCACGCCGCACAGGCGATGGCCGCTCTGCAGGGGCGCGCCTTTGCGCTGCCCGACGACGTCCAGCGATTGATTCAGCCGGTATGGGCACATAGGCTAATTCCCAGCGCCAAACGCCGCCTACACGGCGAGACGGTGGCCGACATCCTGGCCGAGATCGTCGCCAGCGTGCCGGTTCCCGTCGAGGAGAACTGGGAGAAAGGCGCTGTGGCGTGAAGGGCCACGCCTGGTGGGGGCTGCTAGCCACGCTCCTGCTGATCTCTATCATCGCCCACCGGGGCATGCTGTCCATTCTGGTGCTCATCCTGATACTGGCGACCGCTGTGTCCGAGCTATGGACCCGCTACTGTCTCAACCAGGTCATCTACCGCCGCCATCTGGGCCACTCGCAGATCGCCTTTGGCGAGGAAACCACCCTGACGCTCGAATTCGTCAACGTCAAGCCGCTGCCACTGGCGTGGCTGCTGGTGCGCGACGAGTTCCCCAACCAGGTGCACCTGCTTACTGGCGAACTCAGGCACAAGGCATCGCTAGACCGCGAATGGTTCGTGAGCCTTGTCTCCCTGCGCTGGTATGAACGCCTGACCCGCACGCACCGCATTCGGGGCGAGCAGCGCGGCCAGTTCAACCTGGGGCCAGCCGAGCTTGTTTCTGGCGATGTGTTCGGCTTTCGGCGACGGTCACAAAACGACCCGGCGGTGGACGTCCTGACGGTGTACCCCAAGGTAGTGCCCGTAGAGGCCCTGGGTTTGCCCGCCGGGCGGCCTATGGGAGAGTGGTTCGCGCCCCGCCGCATCCAGACCGACCCGCTGCGCTTCTCGATGGTGCGCGAATATGTGCCGGGCGACAACCCGCGCCATATCCACTGGAAAGCCTCCGCCCACACCGGCACGCTGCAAACCAAGGTGTTTGAACCCAGCCAGACGCTAACCCTCATGCTCGCCCTGGACGTGCAGACGCTTCCCCGCCGCTATGAGTATATCAGCGAATACCTGGAGTACGGCTGCTCGGCGGCGGCTTCGCTGGCTACCCACGCCCTGGCAGAGCGCTACATGGTCGGCCTGTTCGCCAACGCCATCGCGCAGGGCAGGCGCGACTGGGTGCATGTGCGCGCCGGACGCAGCCCCCAGCAGTTGCCCCACCTGCTCACCGCGCTGGCCGCGCTGGGGCCAGTTTTCGGCGATCCCTTTGCGCGTATGTTGGGGGCAATGGCTCCCCTGCTCCCCTTTGGCGCGACGGTAATCGCCATCACCGCCATGCCAGAGGAACCGGTCTATGAGGCCCTGGCCGCCCTGCAAGAGTCCGGCCATCGCGTGCTGCTATGCACCATCGGAGACGAACCTGTCGCTGTGCCCGAATCGTTGACAGCCTATCATCTGGGAGGCCGCGATGCCTGGCATCGCCTGGAAACGCTGGAATTGGCTTGAGTGGCTGCTGATCCCCGTGGTATCGGCGGTAATGCATACCACCTGGATCGCTGCGCTCAACCAACGCCTGCTCGATAGCATACTCATAACACCCAGTGGGGTCGTGTTCCCGGCGTGGCTGGTGCTCGGCTTGCTGCTGGGCGCATCCCTGCTGGAGCACCTCAGCCCGGAGGGCCTTCGCGGGCGGCTGATCGTCGCCCTCACCGGCGTGTTGGTCCTGCTGGCGGTGTTGGGCTGGCGGTTCCAGTTCGACGCGACAGCGCCCGACGCCTGGATATGGCAGTTGATCGTCAGCCTGACCAAATTCAACGAGGGGATTCCGGCAACCCTGTGGATTACGCTGGTGACGGCACTGCTCTGGCGGCAGGGGATGGTCATACGCTGGAACGACTATAGCACGTTCTGGCGGAGCTTTGTCGCGGGCATTGTGGTGTTTGCCATTCTGGCGCTCTGGCCGGGCCGCGCTGCCACCGAAGGGGCCGACCTGGGCCTGTGGTCGGCCATCGGCCTGTTCCTGCTGTGCGGCCTGGTGGGGCTGGCCCTGCTATCCGTCACCGAGACGCTGGCCTACGAGCGGTCTCGCGGGGCCAAAACCCCGGCGGTCAACCGCTATTGGCTGGCGGCCCTGGGCACCGTCGTCTGCCTCATCCTCATCGGCGGCTGGCTGCTGGGGCAATTCCTCTCGCCGGAAACAGTGGCCCATATCCTCAAGGGGCTGGGCGCTGTCCTTAACGCTTTACTGCGCCTGATCGAACTCATCCTGACGCCCATCATTATGCTGATCTTTTGGCTATTGGAACCTATCATCGACTTTTTGCGGCGACAGGTGCGACAACCCCAGGAAATAGGCGAGTTCGGTGAGGGACTGATGCAAGAGTGGCAGCAGGAGGAAGAGGCGATCACTGGCGCGCCAGAGGAATTGCTGAACGTGCTGCGGATCATTTTCGCGGTGGCCCTGCTGGCGGGTATCCTGTTCCTGCTAATTAGATCCTGGCGTTACCGTCGCGTGGTCCCGGCGGGCGGCCTGCTGGAGGAACGGGAATACATCTGGTCAAAAGACCTGCTCATGGAACAGCTTCGCCAACTCTGGGGCCGAGGAAAACAGCGCGCGCTGTCGCCCTACCTGCCGCTAGACCAGCCAGACGACTCCCGGCAGGCGGTACGGCTGCTGTATCAGCGTTTGCTGGCCCGCCTGCGCGAGGCGGGGTGGCCCCGCTCGCCCGGCACGACGCCCCTGGCCTACGCCCACCACGTGAGCGCCCTGCTCTCCACAGAGCATAAGGCCCTGCACGCATTGACCGCCGCCTATCACATCGCCCGTTATGGCGATGCGCCCCCCACGCCGGAGCAGGTAGCCGACGCCCAGGCCGCGCTAGACCGCATCGTTCAGGCGCTAGACCAACGCGGCGCGCCGGGCAATGGCGGTTGACAGGCCCCCTACTCCCCTAATACTCCCTCGCGCCACTGCAACCGGGCCACGTCCCCGTTCTCCAGGCCAAGCAACTGACGCAGCGCGCGCGCCATGCTCGGCGCGTCTCCCGTCGTGAAAAAGCGTGCCGTTGCCGCGTTGCCCGGCTGACCCAACAGCCCCCGCTGCCCCAACACGCGCTCTGTCTGGCGGGCAATGGCCTCGCTAGGCTCCAGAATCTGCACAGAATCGCCCACCAGACGGCGGATAGCGGGGATCAAAAACGGGTAGTGGGTACACCCCAGCACGAGCGTATCGGCCCCGGCCCCCAGTAGTGGGTCCAGGTACGAACGCAAAAGGGCGAGCGTATCGGGCGTTTCCAGATCGCCCGCTTCGATGCGCTCCACCAGCCCTGGGCAGGTCTGGGAGATCACCCGCACCCCCCGGCCATAGTGTTCCACCACCTCCTCATAGAGCCGCCCGCCAAACGTGACCGGCGTAGCCATCACGCCCACCACCCCGTCGCGGGTGAGTTGGACGGCAGGCTTGACCGCCGGAACCATTCCGACGAAAGGAACCTGAGGAAAGGTCTGGCGGAGGTATGACAGGGCTGCCGCCGACGCCGTATTGCAGGCAACGACGATCACCTTGGCCCCCGCCGCGAGCATAAAGCGGGTGATGCCCTCGCTCAACGCCCGAATTTCGGCCTCTGAACGCGCCCCGTAGGGGCAATGCGCCGAATCCGCCACATAGAGCAATGACTCCCCCGGCAGCCGGGCCATCACAGCCCGCGCCACCGATAGCCCGCCCACACCCGAATCAAACATCCCGATGGCGCCGGTGGCCTTGGGCAAAATCTCAGGGAATGTCATAGCAATCCGCCTCCCCCGCGCAAGCCTTCACAAATGAGGCAAACAGCCGCGTGAGGCGCGCATTCGCCGGAACCATATTCTCCGGATGCCACTGCACGCCCAGGGCAAAGGGGTGTTGGGCCGGGGGCAATTCGATGGCCTCGATCACCCCATCGGGGGCTGTGGCGACCACGCGAAAAGGCGCGGCCACCTCCGCCAACGCCTGATGATGGCGGCTGTTGACCGTCACGCGCTCCCCTTCGCCCAGCACCCGCCCCAGCAACGAACCGGAAACAAGCTCGACCTCGTGGGCCGGATAGTCGAGGGGCAAATCTCGGCCCGTGCGGTGGCGCAACGCCCCCGGCACCAGTTTGGGGATATCCTCGATCAGAGTGCCTCCGGCGGCCACATTCAGGCTTTGGATCCCCCGGCAAATGCCCAGGATGGGTTTGCCATCCGCCAGCGCCCATCGGGCCAGCAGCATCTCGACGCGATCGCGCTCCCGATCCACATATTTGGCCAGGTGCGGATGGGCCGCCGCATACAGTTCAGGGGCAATATCCCCCCCTCCAGCCAGCAGCACCCCGGAGAGGTTCTCATAGAGCAGGCGCAGGGATTCCTCATCTTGCAGGAGGGGTAACAGCACAGGCAGCCCCCCCACCGCCTCAAGGGCGCTGCAATAGGCCGCGCTCATGCTATATTCCGAGCGATCGCGGGCGTCGCGGGTAGGTATTCCGATAATTGGCCTCTGCATTGTTCGCTCCTTTGGGCCAGGGCATTCGACGATGATGCAATCATTCCGTGGGCGCATCGGCGGCTGGCGGTTCAGCAGCCAGCTCTCGACGGAGAAACAGCGTCACCCTCTCTTGCTGCAAGAACCCGCAAGGTTCAAAGCCACTGTTCAGGAATAATGATAGCGCGGGGTTTGCCGCCGGAACCTGGGCCAACACCTGGCGACCTCCCTGTTGGCGGGCACGCTGCTCGGCCAATTGCAGCAGGCGCGTGGCAATTCCCCATCGGCGATAGGCAGGCACCACATACACAGCCTGGATAAATAGCATTTGGCGGGATGGGTCATTTTGCAACATAGCCAGGCCCACAATAGTCGAACCACTACCGCCAGTCGCCTGCGTCGCAGCCACCAGAATATCCGCGCCGGGGCTGGCCTTGAAAGCCGCCCAGGAATCGTCATCAAACAGCCCTGTTTCCAGGGCCATGCGCTGCACGGCGGGCAACTGTTCAGCATCTACGGGAGCATAGCACAACGAGCGCGCTCCCGCCCATTGTGCAAGGGCATGGCGATGGGTGGAAAAGGCGATCTCATGGGGCAGCGCGTCGGGGCCGAAAAAGGCCACCTCCATCGCATCATCGCCTGGGCGTAGAGTTCCCCCGACGATATGGGCAGCATAGAGGATCAGCACACCGCTGGGCGGCCCGGCGAATGGGTAAATCCCCAGCAGTTCATCTAATTCGACCTCAACGCCCGTCTCTTCTTGCGTTTCGCGGCGGGCAGCTTCCTCCGGGCCTTCCTCTGCCTCGGCGTACCCCGCAGGCAAACCCCATTCGCCCCTGCCAGGGTCCACCCCGCGCCGCACCAGCAACACTTGCCCGTCCTGGTCAATTAGCGTGCCTGCTGCCACGATGGGGTTCACATAGTAGATGAAACCACAAGCAGGACAGACGAGCCGGACCCGATCCCCAAGCTGGCGGGGCGTCATACGAGCACCACAACGGAGGCAGTATTTTGCCTCTCCTTCTTCTTCCATGCAGACCTCCATCGGTTCCTTGCACGGTTTGGCAATACCCACCGAATGATGCGCTGCCATTATAACCAGGTAAGCGCGTCGGCTCAAATAGCGAACCGCCAACGGCGGAGCATTGGACCGCCTCCCTCTTGGCGGCTTATAACTATGCCGGCTGGAAGCCGGCGGTCCAACTTGTAGGCGCGGCTACCTGTCCGCCTCTCTCCCTTCTCCCCCTCTCTAGATTTGGAGAGGGGGCTGGGGGGGGTGAGGTCTTTCCCACACCCCGCCAAACCCCAAGCCGATTTGTCTATAGAATCGTCTCTGTAGACCTTTTCACCCGTTTTGCCGCGTGGTATAATGCTCCGCAAAGAAAATCCCCTGGAAACTGGTATCGCAGCATTGGGAAATGCGGAAGGTATAAGGAGGTATGCCATGAAAGCTGTCGTGATGGCAGGCGGGTCTGGGTCTCGGCTGCGCCCGCTGACTATCAACCACCCGAAGCCAATGGTGCCGATGGTGAACAAACCGGTCATTGGACATATCCTGGACCTGGTCAAGCGTCATGGCATCACGGACGTGGTCATCACCCTGCAATATATGGCCGAAGATATCCAGGACTATTTTGGCGATGGCCGGAGTCTTGGTCTAAATATAGAGTATTCCATCGAGGAAACTCCTTTGGGTACGGCAGGCAGTGTAAAGCAAGCCCAGGCGTTGCTCGACGACACCTTTATCGTCATCAGCGGTGACGCAGTGACCGATATCGACCTGTCAGCAGCCGTGGCCTATCACCAGACGAAAGACGCGCTCGCCACCATCACGCTGTATCACGTCGCAAACCCTCTGGAGTATGGCGTCATCATCATAGACGAGCAAGGGCGCGTCCATCAATTTCTTGAAAAGCCCAGTTGGGGCGAGGTCATCTCGGACACGGTGAACACCGGCATCTATGTACTGGAGCCGGAAGTGCTGGACTATTTCGAGGCCGGGGTCAACTTTGATTTCAGCCAAAACCTGTTCCCCATGCTCCTGGAAGAGGGCAAGCCGCTATATGGCTATGTGGCCCAGGGCTATTGGTGCGATGTGGGCAACCTGGCCGAATATATGCGGGCCACCGCCGACATTCTCGAAGGCCGCGTGCGCTTGGAAGAAATTGGCCGCAACCTGGGCGGAGGGGTTCACGCGGAAGAAGGGGTCGAAATTGCGCCCGACGCCCAACTCTACGGGCCGATTTATCTGGGGCATGGGGTCAAGATCAAGGGCGGGGCGATCATCCACGGGCCAACGGTGATTCAAGACTACACCGTGTTGGATAACCACTCCCATGTCGACCGCAGCGTGATCTGGCGCAACTGTTATATTGGCGAAGGCGCAGAGCTGCGGGGAGCCATCATCGGGCGACAGTGCAGCCTGAAGAACAAAGTAGTCGTGTTCGAAGGCGGCGTAGTGGGCGACTCGTCCGTCATCGGCGAAGGCGCCGTGATTCACCCCAGTGTCAAAATCTGGCCGAACAAAGAAGTCGAAGCGGGGGCCACGGTCAAGGCCAGCATTATCTGGGGCGCACAAGGGCGGCGGGTGCTGTTTGGCCGTTACGGCGTCACCGGGCTGGTCAACGTAGACCTGACGCCCGAATTTGCCGCCAAGCTGGGGGCCGCCTTTGCCGCCACCCTGCCCAAAGGCTCGACAGTCACCACCAACCGCGACCCGCACCGCAGCCCCCGTATGCTCAAGCGGGGCATCATCTCCGGGCTGCCTTCGGCGGGCGTGAACGCGATGGACCTGAGCGAAGTGCCCATTCCCGTAGCCCGATTCATCACCCGCGTGAGCAACGCGGCGGGAGGCGTGCATGTGCGCCTGTCGCCCTATGACAACCGCGTGGTAGACGTTCGCTTTTTCGACAGCAAAGGTCAGGACCTGAGCAAGAACGCCGAGCGGAACATCGAGCGCGTGTTCTTCCGGGAGGATTTCCGCCGCGTCTACCTGGACGAAATTGGCGAGATCTACTACGCCACCGAGGTATATGAACGCTACTCAGAAGCGTTCCTGTCCGCGCTGAACGTGGAAGCCATTCGCGAGGCCAACCCGTACATTGTGGTGGACTTTGCCAATGCGCCCACAGCCGAAGTATTGACGCCCCTCCTCACCGAGATGAACTGTCGAGTGGCCGCATTGAACGCAGCGGTGAACCAGCAAAAGATGTCCATTCCGCCCGAAGAGTTCCAGCATTCCCTGCAACAACTCGCACTGATCTGCGAAGTGCTGGAAACGGCCATCGGCGTGCGCCTGGATGTGGGAGGCGAGCGCGTCTTTGTGGTCGACGACAGAGGCAGCATCGTGCCGGGGACCTGGCTAGCCGCAGCGGTGGCCGCTATGGCCCTGCGAGCCGCCGGGGGAGGAACGATCGCCGTGCCGGTTTCCATGCCCGACGTGTTCGATCAGATTGCGCGCGATCACAACGGCAAAGTATTGCGTACCAAGGTGAACTCGCAAGCCCTGATGCAAGCAGCCAACGAGCCAGGCGTAATCATGGCCACCGATGGAAACGGCTCCTTCATCTGGCCCGTGTTCCAGCCGGTCATTGATGGCATGATGACAGTCGCCAAGTTGCTCGAATTCCTGACGACCCAGCAAACCACGCTGTCCCAGGCCGTGAGCGCAGTGCCTGTTTTTTACATGTGGCAAGGGGAAATAGCCTGTCCCTGGGAATCCAAAGGGACTGTGATGCGGCTGCTAAACCGCCAATACAAAGACCTTCTAGGCGACCAGATTGACGGCGTCAAGATTCATTTATCAGACGCCGAATGGGTGCTGGTGCTGCCCGACCCAGACCGCCCCCTGTTCCACGTCCACGCCCAGGCCGATTCACAAGCGCAGGCCCGGAGCCTGGTAGAGAAGTACAAGCGCATCGTAGAGGGACTGCAAGACTAGCCACTGTCGCCAACACCCGCCCCGCTCAGTGTCGAGCATTCCCCGATAGTGAGTGGGGCGGGAGATCAGGCATCTTGCCAACGTTGCGAGACAGGCCCCCACACCTGTTTCAGAATGTGCATCGGCACCTGATCGCGGTTGGTGCGTGTGAGCGAGATCGTAGCGGGGTCATAGGCCGCCAGCTCGGCTTGCAGCCGAGTGAGCAATTCGGCGCGCACGATAAGGACGGCGGTCGTAGCCTGTGCCTGTGACAGACGCTCCAGGGCCGGGGCAAAGCCCCCCTTTTGGACAAGCTCCAGCGGGCCGATCTCGTCGATCACCACCACGTCAATAGGCGCATCGAGCGCGAGCAGCACTCGCCCCAGCGACCACTCCATCACATCGGAGTCGAAACGATATTGCCCCACCGTTGCCTTGCCCGGCTCCCGTTCGACAGTAGCCAGGAGCCGCCGCTCCTCGGTGAACGCATCCACAGCGAAAATCCCCGTTTTACGCTCCGGGGAATCATAGCGGGCCGGGGCGAGGATGCCGCCGATCCGCATACCAGCCTGGCGGCCCTGTTCCACAAACCGTTCGCAGGCTGTCGTTTTCCCTGCACCCCTGGGGGCTGCCAGCAAAACCAAGTAAATCATGGACCTCACACCTATCATGAGCAGGATAGAACACGCTCCATTGTAACCGGGCTGGCCGCAAACGTCAACGGCAGGAAGCGAGGGCGAGCGAGCGCAAGATGCTTGTCAATTTGATGAATCCACCCCTGCGTGGTATAATACGCCTCGTTCACGGAGAGGTCGCATAGCCCGGTCGAGTGCGCACGATTGGAAATCGTGTAGGCCCAAAGCCTCGCGGGTTCGAATCCCGCCCTCTCCGCCTCTAATACGCTCCTTTGCGGTAGGCTGATGCCTATTCGGCAAAAAGGAGCGTTTTTTCATGCCCACACCCC
>JAAYXX010000239.1 GCA_012515695.1 Chloroflexota bacterium | reverse complement strand
TAACGCCCTGGTGGCCGCCGCTGAGGGAGGCTTTGGCACGGTAAACATGGACGAAATTGATTTCGAGTCCGAGATGGCCGCGCCAGTGGGCAAGTTCTACACGCAGAGCACCGACCCGTTCGAGACCACCGTAAGCTGGCGGCGCACGACTTGCGAGCAAGCCCTGTACTACCGCGACAATCCCAGCCAATTCGCCCAGTACGCGGGCGAGTACATCCTGCTTCAGGATGGCGAGGTCGTCTGGCACAGCGCAGACCCCACCATCAACAGGAGCCGCCGAGAGCTGTCCGGGCGCAAGAAGGATAGCGCCATGTGGCTCAAGTTTGTGGACCCCGACGAAGCCGAAGGGGAGCACTATGAGGTATACGAGCGCACGCTAGAGCAGCTCAAGGCCAAGGGGCTGTAACGCGCCCCTGTCCCTATCCACGCACTAACCATAGAGGCATGTGCGCCAGGTGGCGCATGTGCCTCTATGCACGCTTTACGCAACCCTGTCGCGTTATGCCAAGCACGCCTGTAATTTACAGCGCCTCGCCATATCCTCAAGTCCAACCCGCCACCCCACATTGACATGGTGGACTGGCCCCATTACAATGGCAATCGAAAAATCGAGTCGATACCTCTCATCGTAGCCTTTCTTGCAAGGAGATCAGTAAAAGATGAAAGCGAAACGAACGGTTCTGGCGCTCTTGAGCGCAGCGGCTGGTGCGGTGGCAGCCTATTACCTCACAGAGGCATACAAGCAGGCCAAAGCCAAGTGCCCCCCCTTCCGCAAGCGCACCTACTCGTCCGCTCGCGAACTGGTAGACGCTTTCCGCGTCTTTTGGGAGCAGCCCGAACTACTGCTATCCGTCCGACAGAACCCGGCCATTACCCCCGCCTTTTCCGAAAAGCTCATGCTCACCGTCACTGGCGCGAACGGCTGCCGATATTGCGCCGGAGTGCATACAGAGATAGCCAAACACCTGGGGCTGCGCTCTGACGAAGTGGGCGCGCTGCTGCGGGGTGAGATCGGCCAGGGCACTGTGGACGAAGCCCCGGCGCTGTTCTTTGCCCAGCAATACGCCATCAGCGGCGGCAACCCTGACCAGGACCTGCTGCGGGGGTTGACCGAGACGTACGGCGACCGCACAGCGCGAGACATTATCAGCCACGTTCAGTTGATGACCATCGCCAACCTGGTGGGCAACACCTTCGACGCCCTGCTCAGTCGCATCCTGGGCAAACCCGCCCCAGATTCCACGCTGGGCAACGAGCTGGCCGTCTTGGCAACGTTTGCCTTTGGGATCATGCCGCTGGCCCCCATCCTGGCTATTCGCGCCCAACTGGCCTGCGCCATCGAAGCCTGATCCGCCCCAACGCGCACACCTCGCGGCCGCGGCTCAAACCTTTTCACCCTCCATTCTTGACAATCGGAGGGGGTGGGTATACTATACCGTTGTTACCGTTCATTGGATGTCCAGGGTTTCCGAACCATCGCTCCTAGCCCCGATGGTTCGGCGGACCGGCCCCACTGGTTCAGGAGATAAAAATGAAACGCATGGGACACCTGATTGGTGTGGCCACGGAACTCGGGCTAACAATGGGGCTAATCGCCGCGGCCTTGGTCCTGATGGGCCTGTGGTTTGGCCGCTGGTTGGATAGCAGGCTGGGTATCAGCCCGGTGGCAACGATCCTGTTCCTCCTTGCAGGAGCAATAGCTGGTCAGTTAGCCATCTACCGTCTGGCAAAGCGTTCGGCCCAACTCCTATCAGCCGACGCGGAACACGCCCTGACTGTTCGCCAGGCCGCCGGGACTCTGGGTCTGGCCATCAGGACTCTGGCCTTGATCGCGTTGCCCGTCCTGGTTGGCCTGCTGTTCGGAGTCTGGTTGGACCGCGTCCTGCAAACCCGCGTCCTCCTGACCCTGGTGCTTGCTTTAGGCGGCTTTGTAGCGGGGCTTG
>JAAYXX010000238.1 GCA_012515695.1 Chloroflexota bacterium | reverse complement strand
CTAATCGAGATTGGCGTGCAGGTACTCAACCCCCAGGTAGATGCCGTGGGCCGCGACAGGCTGGCCGCCATGTGCGCGGGCCGGGTTTGCATCGAAGGTGACGTGGACCGGCAGACCATCCTGCCCTACGGCACGCCGGATGAGGTGCGCGCGGCTGTGCGGGCAGACGTGGACGCCTTTGGCCGGGCGAACGGTGGTTATATTGGCCGGGGGGAGATGGCGGGCGACGTACCTCTGGAGAACCTTCAAACCCTGCTGGAAGAAATCGTGCGTTACAGCGCCATAGCGTCGCGCTAGTTTTTTTGCGCTAGTGGATGGCGTAGGGCGTAACCTTTGCCATGATCGAGTGTTTGTATTTCCGGATCGTCGGCTGTGGCTGGTCTCCAAAAGATTGACGCTATAAGGGCAGAATGGTATAATCGGGCCGAGCTTCCGACGATGATGCAAACAACCCAAAGAGGAGGGTTTTCTGAATGGCGAGCACGTTTGATCGGGTAAAAGCAATCATTGTGGACCAGTTGGGAGTGGATGAGGATCAGGTCGTCATGGAAGCGCGCTTCCGCGAGGACCTGGAGGCAGATTCGCTTGATCTGGTAGAACTCATTATGGCCTTTGAGGAAGAGTTTGGCGGCTCGATCTCGGACGAAGAGGCGCAAGAGATCGCCACCGTTGCCGACGCCGTCAAATATCTGGAGGACAAGGGCGCGTAGCCCTGTTGTCCCGCGAATCGGAAATCGTCAGGATGCTTTGAGCCAGGTCGCTCAAAGCATCTTTTCCGTGTCCTGACGCAAGCGCAGGTAATGCCAGGGCGGGCCGGGCGTGGCCCGTGAGAGGAGGATGGCCTTGTCACAGGTGGCTGTCGTCACGGATAGTACGGCCAGTTTGCCTGCGGAAATGTACGAGCGTTATCAGATTACGATGGTGCCTTATTATGTGCATTTCCCCGATCGGGCGACTCGCGATATGGTGGATATCAAGCCGCAACAGTTCTGTGACTATTTGACGGCTCTCCCCGACAACGCGACCCTCCCCAAGTCCGCCAACCCTGGCGTGGGCGACTATCTGACCGCTTTTGCAGCAGCAGCCGAACGCGCTTGCCACATCGTCTCGATCCACATGACCTCTGTGGGGAGCGGGGCCTATCAGGCGGCCCTCATTGCCAAAGAGATGGCTGCCCAAAGGCTGCGCGGGGTACGCATCGAAGTGGTGGACACGCGCAATGTGTCCATGTGTCACGGATGGATTGCACTCCAGGCGGCCCGCGCTGCCGCACAAGGGGCCACGCTGGACGACGTGCTGGATCTGGTGCGCCGGATGATCCCCGTGACGCGCATGTTGCAAACCGCAGATACCCTGCGTTACCTGTACATGGGTGGGCGCATCGGACGGGCCAAGCATCTGATGGGGTCGCTGCTCAGCATCAAACCTTTGGTCAGTATGGAGGATGGGGTGATCGTTACGCTCGGAGTAGCTCGCTCGCGCCTGTCGGCCTATCGCAAGATGGCTGGCATGGTGGAAAGGGCCGTGGGCACAGGTGCACGCATTCGCCTGGCCCTGACACATGCCGCCGCCCTGCAGGACGCTCAAACCCTGCGCGACCTGGTGGCCGCCGTGGTCAAGCCTGTCGAGGTGTTATTCTGCGAGCTTTGCCCGGCCCTGACGGTCCATAGCGGACCGGGGACGGTGGGACTGTGCTACACGCCGGAACAGGTCTAGCGTCTTGACAGCAACGAACCATACACGAACGACAGACTCTAATTCGCCAAATTCACCGATAAGCGTCGTGATCCTGGCAGGTGGGCGCGGCAAACGCCTGGGGCAAGACAAAGCAATGCTCGATTTTGGCGGGCAGCCCCTCGTGCAGTATGTGAGTGCGCGCCTATCCCCCCTCAGCAACGACCAGGTGGTGGTGTTGCGCCACGAGCAGACGCTAGAGATGAGCGGGGTGCGGCTGGTGACGGACGTGCTGCCGCAGGCCGGGGTGCTGGCGGGCATCACGGCAGGGCTTGAAGCGGCGCGCTATGATTGGTCGCTGGTCGTGGCCTGCGACATGCCTTTCCTCAACCTGAACCTCTTGCGCTACATGATTGCCCAGACAGCGGGGTATGACGTGGTGGTACCCCGGCTGGAAGTGGGCATGGAACCCCTGCACGCCCTCTATCACAAGCGTTGCCTGCCCGCGCTCTGGCAAGCCCTGGAGCGGGACGAGCGCCGCGTGATCAGCTTTTATGAGACGTTGCGCGTGCGCTACATCGAGACGCCCGAAGTAGACCGATTCGATCCCTTGCACCGCTCGTTCTATAACATCAACACCCTGGAGGAACTGGAACAGGCCAGGGCATGGCTGCGCGAGAAGCAGGCGCAGGGAAAAGCGTAACGGCATTCCTATGTCGCCCGGCATGTATGCCGCTCGGCTGAAAGCCGCACTCTCCCAGGGGGCGAGGGAGCCAGACGCTCCCCCCTCACCCGCGCCTTTAGGCGCACCCTCTCCCAGGGGGCGAGGGCGGCATGTATGCCGGTGGCATATGGCCGCGCTTACCGCCTTCTCCCTCTGGGAGAAAGCGGCATACATGCCGGTGCCCGAAGGGCGGATGAGGGCGACTCCGATTTTGTCCTAGTACTTGATCCGCGAAAAGTCAGTGCCATTGGCCATCCTTGGCGGCTTATATGCCGGCTGGAAGCCGGCGGTCCACATGCTCCTCATCCAGGGAGCCTGGTCTACAGCGGCCCTTCGGCCAACTTTTGCAGGATGGGCAGCGTCTCCTGCCAGGCGATTCTGGACAGGCCCAGCCGCTTGCGTAGGCGCTCCTCGTCCATCCCCTCTCGTAAGCTCTGCGTCGCCGAAGTCCAGCGCAACATCTCGAACGTCATCGGGTTCGCCAGATAGGCCAGCGTCGAAATGTTGTGCAGCACATACTCCAGGTTACGCGGCGTACACTCGAACAGCCGCTCCTTGGGCTGGTAGCGGCGCAGGTATACCTCCAGCGTTTGCGGCCAATCGGCGGGCAGCGCCAGGCGGCGGGTCTTGAATCGCTGGCGAGGCTTGTCGTAATGGATATACACCGAGGGCTGGGCCGCGTCGCTCAGGTCAATGTGGTGCAACTCAATTCGCATACACTCGGCCTTTTTGATTGCCGTCGCCAATAGCAGCGTAATCAGCAGGTGCGGGCGGGCGTCTGGGGCCTCTTCCGCGTCGCGCATGGCTTTGGTGACCCGCAATACCTCCCTGATCTGCTCTTCGACCAGGATGGTGGGCAAGGGCGAGCGCGCTCCGTAATGTACCAGGGGCGCCGCCGGGTCGTTGGGCAGCACACTCTTCTCAGCCAGCCATCCGAAAAAGACCTTGAGCGTGGTAATGCGGCGGTCCAGCGACTTGGGCGAGCAGGGAACGCCGCGCCCCGTGCGTATAAAGTCGAGGAACCGCTCCAATTGCTGGGTGGAACACTTGTCAAGGGCAGTCTCCGGCCCCAGGAATTTGATCAGAAGGCCCATATGCCCCAAAAAAGAGGCGATGGTATTCTCGGCAAACCCTTTTTGCTGCATGTACTCAGTAAAGGGTTCCATCGTCTTGCCCAGCGAGTCCGTCGGGCGCAGGTCGGGGCCTTGCGGCAGGTTCAAGCCCTGTAGTCCGGCGTTGGGAAACAGCTCCAGTTGCTTGTCGGGCATGGGGCACCACCTTTCGTATAGTCTTTTCTTAACGTAATTCTATGGCGACCAATGGGCCTTGTCAAGACTCCATCGTCCCGTCTGCTTGCAATGCGCCGCCCCCCGGCCTATTATGGCGATGCCGACCAGCTAGCACTCTACGAGGAGGAAGCAATGCGCACAGGGTATGGTCACATGGTCCACGACGATTACGTTGCCAGGGTCCGCGTCGTGCACGCCCGGCGGCAGGCTCGCTTGCAGGCCATTCGCACCCGCGAGGAGGCGCTGGCCTATCAACAGGAGGTCAGGCAATCGCTCAAGCGTATCTTTGCGCCGCGCCCGCCCAAGACGCCCCTGAATGTGCGAGTTACGGGGGTCAACGAACACCCCGCGTATCGCGTCGAGAAGCTGCTGTTCGACAGCCGCCCCGGCTATACAGTCGCCGCCAACCTCTATTTGCCGCATAATCTGTCTGGCCCGGCCCCGGCAGTCTTGGGGACCTGCGGCCATAGCGCAGAAGGCAAGGCGCTGCCCCTCTACCAGGCTTTTTGTGTGCGCCTGGCGTTGGCCGGGTTTGTGGTGTTGATTTACGATCCGGTGAACCAGGGGGAGCGCGACCAGTACGCGCTGTTGCAAGACAGGCAGTTGGTCGAGTCGTGTACCCATGCCCACAACATGATGGGCAAGCAACTGGAATTGATCGGCGAGAACCTGACCATGTGGCGCACCTGGGACGGCATTCGCGCCCTGGATTACCTGCTCTCGCGCCCCGAAGTGGACCCCGCCCGCGTGGGGGTGACGGGCAATTCCGGCGGCGGGACGATGACCACGTGGCTGTGGGGTGTCGAGGAGCGGTTCAGCATGGCGGCCCCCAGTTGCTTTGTGACCACCACCCTGCACAACCTGGAGAACGAACTCCCCGCCGACGCGGAGCAATACCCGCCGGGGCTGTTGGCGGCGGGCCTGGAACTGGCCGACTTCTTGATTGCCCGCGCACCGCAGCCCGCGCTGCTGCTGGGGCAGCAATATGACTATTTCGACCGGCGCGGGTTGCGGCAGGCCGCCGAGGAGGTTCGGCGGTTCTACGCGCTGCTGGGCAACCCCGACGACGATTTCGGCTGCTTCATCGGCCCTCATGGGCATGGCTATTGGCGGGAAAACCAGGAAGCAATGCTCGACTTTTTCACCGCGCACGCCGGGTTGCCCCAGCCCGCCAAATTGCCGGACGAGGAACTGCTGGTGAGCGGGCTGCTGCAACTCGAGCCAGAATCGCTATGGGCCACCCCTTCGGGCAACGTGGTGCAGGCAGGCGCGACGCCCATCTATACGCTGATCGCGCATCGGGCGGAGAAACTGCAAGCGGCCAGGCCGCCGCTGACGCCGGACGCGCTCCGAAACAAGCTGGCGGAGCTGCTCCACCTGCCCGCCCGGCAAGGCGCGCCCCACCATCGCAATCTGCGCCCCGCCAGGCTGGGGGAGACGACCTACGCCCGCTATGCTGTCGAGACCGAGGGGAATATCCGGGCCATCCTCCACAAAAAGCTGGCCGACCCCGAACACGCCTATACCCTGGATGTGGCGGGGGAGGCGCATTTGTACCTGCCCCACTTTGCCAGCGAGGAGGATTTGCTCGCAGAGCCGCTGGCCCTGGCTTTGCAGGAGCAGCACGAGCTGTACGCGCTGGACGTGCGCGGGCTGGGGGAATCGCTGCCCGACGAGGAAGGGTCTTTCTGGCAGCCTTACGGCCTCGATTACATGTTCCACGGCTATGGGCTGCTGCTGGGCCAGAGCTATCTGGGGCAACGGGTGTGGGATGTGTTGCGAACCACTGACCTGCTGCTAGACCAGGGCGCGCAGCAGGTCCATCTGTATGGGCGGGGGCAGGGGGCGCTGCTGGCCCTGTTTGCCGCGATGCTACACCCGCAGGTGGCGACGCTGACCCTGAAGAACGGGCCGCGTTCGTTCCGCGAATGGATAGACGCGCCAATTGTGCGCTGGCCGTCGGCTAATTTTCTGTGGAATGCACTGGCCTGGTTCGACCTGCCCGATTGCCTGGCCGCCCTCGGCGACCGCGTGACCATCATCGAGCCGTGGGACGCACAAATGCAGTCGGTGGAGGACACCGACAGAGTTTGATCGGGCAGCCTGTTGTGAGCCGCTAGACGTCGCTCGCCAGCAGGTTGGTAAGATAGGCGTCCAACCGGCGCATCTCCATCTGGAGAGCGTCCAGCGCGGGGGGTACGCGCTCCATGCGCCCCTCGCGCGCCAGGTCTTCCAGCCGACAGGCATACGCGCAGACCCTATCCATGCAAAGCGAGGCCGAAGTGCCTCTGAGGGTGTGCGCAGCGCGTTCCAGCGAGACGCTATCCGTCCGAACGAGTGCGCGCTGCATGTAGCGGATTTGGCGCGGAGCTTCTCGGAGAAAAGTGTGCACCAACTCGTGGATCAACTCGGCTTCCAGGCCCAGGCGTTCAACAGCCAGGGGGATGTCAACGGGCAACGGCTCTTCGACGATCATGAAAGGAATTCTTCCTATCGTATGGATTCGTCGGACTCCCGGCCTGCCACCAGCGCACGACGGGCGACCAACCCCATTTTATGAGGCAAACCAATCTATCAGCCGATTATAGCACGGTAGCAAAGGAGAACGCAATATGGAGCATAGCGCGTGCAGCCAGGTTCGTCGCGAGGAGCTATATGCCTTGCTGGGCGACCTGCCGGAGCGACAGCGGCCCATCTCTGCCGAACTGCTCAAGACGGAGGAGCGCGAAACGTACCTTCTCGAAACCCTGGTGCTGGACCTGAACGGCGTCGAGCAAGTCCCCGCCTTTTTTGCGCGGCCCAAGACGCTGGACGGGCCGGTTCCCGGCGTGCTGTATAACCACGCGCATGGCGGCCAATGGCAGATCGGCAAGCGCGAGTTCACCGAGGGCATTCCCGCCCTGCAAGCACCCCCCTACGCCGAGGCGCTGACGTCGTTGGGCTATTGCGCCCTGTGCATTGACGCCTGGAACTTTGGCGAGCGGCGGGGCCGCACCGAGTCCGAGCTATTCAAAGAGATGCTCTGGCGCGGGCAGGTGCTTTGGGGCATGATGGTCTATGACAGCATTCGGGCGGTGGATTATCTGGCGGGCCGCCCGGAAATAGACGCGACCCGCCTGGCTACCGTGGGCCTGTCAATGGGCAGCACAATGGCCTGGTGGCTGGCTGCCCTCGACGAGCGCATTCGGGTGTGTGTGGACATCTGTTGCCTGACCGATTTCGACGAACTGATTCGCGCGCGCGGGCTGGACGGTCACGGCATTTACTACTATGTGCCCAACCTGCTCAAGCATTTCGATACCGCCCAGATCAACGCCCTGATTGCCCCACGCGCTCACCTCGCTTTGGCGGGCAATTATGACAGTTTGACACCGCCCTCAGGGTTGGACAAAATCGATGGTGCATTAAAAGAAACATACGCGGCTCTGGGCGTGCCGGAGCGTTGGCAGTTGATCCGGTACGACACCGGCCATTTCGAGACCGCCCACGCCCGCGCAGCTATCCTCGAATGGCTGCGGCGCTGGCTCCAACCTATTGCGAATAGCCCAGTTCTTGCAGCGACCGCTTGACCCACGCGGCCAGATTCTCGACGATGGTCTCGACGGTCTCGGCTCCCAGGTCGGCGCTGGCATATCGGGCGGGGTTGTCGCCCAGGATGCCGTGCAGCGGGCCGGGAGCGTTCATCTCGTCCAGCGTGCGGGTAGCTTCCGGGCCATCGGCGGCCCCCAGCGCCAACAACTGCGAGATGTCCACCAGCTCCGGGCGCAACGACATGAGGATAGATGTCTCCCACTTGGCCGCGTGGTCGGCGCGCCGCTCTTGAGGATAGGCTTCATATTCGGGCAAGGCCCAGACGCGCACGTCTGCGTGGGCCTTGCCCAGCCGTTGCGCCGCCTCTTTGACCGCCTGCACTTGCTCGCCGGGGTAATGGCCCGTTAGCAGCACCAACACGCGGAACCCCACGCGATACAATCCTTCCAGCACATCATCCAGCAGATTCGAGAGCACCTGATCCGCCACGATCACGCTGGTCGGGTAGGTTTTGTGCCCGCCGCCGATGCCCCAATAGTGGGTGGGAACCAGCACCCCGCCGCTGCGGGCGCAGGCTCGCTCGCAGATGCCCTCCGCCTTGAGCGCGTCGTTCCCCACCGCCAGATGCGGCCCATGATATTCCAGCGTGCCCAGCGGCCAATACGCCACGGGACAGGAGGCCAACACCGCCTCCAACTCGTGGGGCAACATCTCCTGATAGCGCATTTTGCTCGTCATCATGTCTCCTTGTTGAATAATAGCATTGCTCCACTACTTGGTGGTAGAATGCAGCCAAACGCGAATTTGAATGGGAGGTACCTTGACTAGAGCGATTATTTGGGATATGGATGGCGTCATCGCCGATTCGGGCGATGCCCATTTTCAGGCGTGGCAAGCTCTGTTCGCCGAGCGTGGCAGCGTCGTCACGCGGGAACAGTTCGAGGCCACTTTTGGCATGGCGAACCCGGCCATCCTCCGCCAATGGGTGGGGGAGGATACTTCCAAGGACGTGTTGCAGCGGCTCGGCGCTCGCAAGGAGCAGCTTTTCCGCCAGATGGTCGAGAAGCACGTCCACATCCTGCCCGGCGTGGAAAAGTGGCTCGCCAGAGCGCATGCCCAGAATTACCGGCAGGCGTGCGCCTCTTCGGGCGAAATGGCCAATATCGTGGCCGTGCTCGCCGCGCTGAATGTGGTCCAATACTTTGATGCTCTGCTATCGGGGGCGTTCTTGCCCAAAAGCAAGCCAGACCCGGCCATCTTTTTGCAGGCTGCCGCCGCCGTCGGCGCAGAACCCGCGCAATGCGTGGTGATCGAAGACGGCACCGTGGGCGTCGAGGCCGCTAAACGAGCCGGGATGCGCTGCATCGCCGTGACGACCACTCACCCCGCCGACAAGCTCTCCGACGCCGACCTGGTTGTGGATTCGCTAGAAGAGCTGGCACCGGATACGTTTGAGCGGCTGCTGGGCCAGGGGTAGCTGGCCTGATTTCGCTGACCTTGCCCGCAGGCATTGTACAGCATTTTACCAAATAGCCGTAGCCGCGGCATCGCGTAGGCAGTTGAAACTGCACCAACCAGCGCAAAGCCGCCCTTCGGCGGCTGATTTGCAGTCGCCGAAGGGCGACTTGGCAAACGTTGCTGCGGTTTCAACCGCCCATCCTATGGGCTATTGCCGAACTATGTTCTGAATATATGGCGCGGCTACGGTGGCATCTTGTTGGTCACCTTTTCCCATCGAATTGGCTCTACAGAGTAAATGGCCGGGTTGTTGCCGGGCCACCAAGGAACGACACAACATGCAGAACGATGAACTCGTTGCGCTGGTGCAGGCTGCGCGAGATGCCTATACCCCTCTCATCGAGCGGCACGAAGCCTTTGGAGAGCTGGTGACCCGCTTTCAGGATATGGCTTACGGCTACGCCTACAGCATTCTGGGCAACGCGCAGGCGGCCCAGGATGTCGCTCAAGAGGCGTTCCTGGTGGCTTATCAGAACCTGGGTCAGTTGCAAGAACCGGCGGCTTTTTCCGCGTGGCTGCGGCGAATCGTTGCCAGCCAATGCAACCGCCTGCTGCGCGGCCACCGGACGCTCGCGGACGATCTGGAGCAGGCCGCCGACCCTGCCGACCAGCCCGACCCGGCCACCCTGGTGGAGCGGGGCGAACTGCGAGAGCAGGTGATGGCCGCAGTGGCCGCTTTGCCCGAACACGAGCGCACGGCGACCATCCTATATTACATCAACGGCTACAGCCAGCGAGAGGTAGCGACCTTTTTGGAGGTATCGGTGGACGCGGTCAAGAAACGTCTGGAACGCGCCCGGCGGCGGTTGTTACAGGATATGCTGGTATTGGTGGGAGAACAACTCATGGAAGGACGCCCCTCACAGGATGATCGCTTTGTCCAAGAGATCAAGCTGTCGCTGGCGATGGAAGCCGCTGCCAGGGACGCGCAACTGGCCCAGTTGGAGCCGCTGCTGGTGGATGGTCTGGACGTAAACACCAGAACCAGCGGCGGGCAGACGATGCTTCATTGGGCGGCACAACATGGTCATACAGAGGCGCTGGAGCTATTGCTGCGCTATGGGGCGGACCCGCACGTCCGAGACGATGCGGGCAAAACGGCTCTGCAAATTGCCAGGGAACAGGGACATACCGAGGCGGTGGAGGTATTACAGCGGGCGGAGGCCAAGAACCAGCCCCCGCCCGCCTGATCATAAAGCGAGGTGCATACCATGCTGCGACTGAATAAGAGCCTGCTGACAGCCTATCTGGAAGACGCCTTTGAGCGGGGCATCTGCCCCATCTGCCACCTGCGCGGCGAAACCGAGTACCGCAGCCTGGATATGTTCCTGTACGAGCGGGTGAATGATATCTCGGCCCGGCGAGATATTGCCAGGTCCAAGGGCTTTTGCGTCTATCACACCTACCGGATGCTGGAAGTGGGCGGGTTTGGGTCGCATGCCAAAATAGCCATGATCTACAAGAGCGTGGTGGACGCGCTGGTAGACGAGGTGGCGCTGCTGGATGAAAAGCGGGCGGCCCATGTGGATATGGACGCCAATTGCCCCATTTGTCGCACAGTGGCCCAGACCGAGCGCTCTTATGTGGAGGTGCTTGCCAATATGCTGCGGCACGAATCCGTCCGGCCCAAGTATGCCCAGTCGGCGGGGCTGTGTATGCGCCATTATTACCAGGTGTACGACCTGAGCAAGCCGGGGGTGCGCCTCTTTCTCAAGCAAGACCAGAGCAGGCGGCTCGCCAGCCTCTCGGACGATCTGGGGGAGTTTATCCGCAAGAGCGTGATCAAGACGGAACCCTTTGGCGAGGAAAAGGATTCGTGGATTCGGGTCATTCGCCTGTGCGCGGGCACGCTCAAAAGCGCCACCGAATGCCCTGGCGGGAACGGGTAAACGCGGACCGCTGCCATCTTGGCGGCTTGATATTATGCCGGCTGGAAGCCGGCGGTCCGCACATGCTCCTTACTCGCGAGGCGAGGGAACCAGACCCCTCACCCCCGGCTGTACCCAGCCGCCAGGCTGAAAGCCGCACTCT
>JAAYXX010000237.1 GCA_012515695.1 Chloroflexota bacterium | reverse complement strand
TAAACAGGTCGCGGTAGGGAGACCAGTGCCGCCCCATATCCCCCGAGAAGGTGATAGCCATCGGCTTCTGCCGATGGTCCGCACGCCGGATGACACATACCAGCTCGCCGCGCACGTTGCGAGCGATGGTTGCCTCGGAAAAGTTGTCCTGCCCCTGGGGGTCATGGGCAATCAGGCCAACCCGCTGAAAGCTGTGCCCATTATCCATAGAAGCCATCAGATGCACGGCCATTCCCTTGGGTGGCGATCCATCGGGCAACAGATAGTTGGTCACGTATTCGGGATAAAACAACGCCCCCTCAACACACAACAGCGGATATTGAAAGGACGTGCGAGACAGCGCCCCCGCAAAGCTGCGCGCCAAGAGGCCACGAGTATCCCAGTCAATCTCTTCCGCGCCCCAACCGCTCCCCGGCTTCCAGCGCAACGCCGCCAGCCGTGCAAGATATGCCTGCACTTGCGGGGAGCATTCCTCCAGGCGATACAGGCGCACCTCCCCATAGGAGGACAAGGTCCCCACGGGCTGCGGCATCACATCGTCACGGACATCCAGAGCGCGCGGAAAAGGGGTACACAGGTACTCCCCACCGCCAACCGCTGATATCGGCGAATGGGAGACGGTCAGGCCCGGCTCGCCGCTATACCTGGCCCAGGTGCGCCCCTCATCACGTGAGACATAGGCGGGCGACGGCTGCCCATATTCCAGATCATCGTCCGCCGAGGTGTTGATTGTTAGCAGTAGCTCGCCTGTGGGCAGCGTGGATAGCTTGGGGAACTGGTAATATCCCCAACGGGCCTCTGGCCCCGGAGAGACGGCAACCAGGACGGGTTCACCGAGCATGAGGCGGATGTTGTCAATGGCGATCATGGCGCGCCGATCCTTTCTATGGGGTCCATGTTTCCGCGCAGGCAATCAGCCCTGTTCCACAAACACTGCCTCGACGCCTTCTACTTCGGACAGGATAGGACGCCAGAAGAGGTCATGCAACGAGGCGGCAACCAGTTGCCCATTCGAGAGCACCGCGATCAGCCCATTCCCCAGTTGGGTAAAGCGTTCCACCATATGCTCCGGCCAGGGCACATCCAGCCCAAAGGATGCCCGATGCCACGTCTGGCCGCCGTCGTTCGTCTCTTCAATGCGCCCGTTCCTGTCCACGCCATCCGCCGGGCCAAAGACGATATGCGCGGGATTATCGGGGTCCACCCAGACGGCGCGGCAATAGCACTCGTATAGCCGCTCCCAGACCAGCCCGCCATCAACAGAGCGATATAGCCCGCGCCCCGTGACGGCGAACACCAGATCGGGCGACGAGGGATGCACGGCAACGGAATGCACATCCGACTGGAGATAAGGGGCGGGCGGAGCCTCAAACACCGGCTGGCCCGTGCTGCCGGGCGCCAGATACCAGGTGCGCCCCTCGTCGTTGGAGCGCAGCACGCCCCCTTGCTCGACAGCAGCATACACGCGCGCGCCGTGAGCCGCAAATCCCCGCACACAGCCCGCCTCGGGCGAATAGGGCAAATACCAGCCAAACCAGTCGCGCAGAGCCGTCACCTGGGGCCGCTCTTGCCACGTGCGGCCACCATCGGTGGAGACGAAAATGTCGGCGGGTTCGGTTCCAGCGAAAACCAGGTCGGGGTAGATATTGTGGTGAGCGATCCAGCGCAAATGCCGGATGGTCATGCCAGCGGCCACGTCGCACCAGCTTTGGCCCGAATCATACGAGGCAAACACCCCGCTGGCGGTGCCCGCCAACAAGACACCGGCTCGCGCCGAAACGCAGGTCACATCATACTCCCCCAACGCGCGGGCCGAAACCTGCCAGGCGTTGCCCACTACCTCGTACGCGATCAGTCCATGTGTCGTAGCGACAAACACACGGTCCATGTATCCTCCTTTTGATCACACACTCGCCGAGAGGCCAGAACAGCCTCCCTATCGGGCAGCCCACGGGAGGAGGATGGTAGAGGAAAAGAACGCGGGCAAATATGAGACAGTAACAGCCATTAGGATGGGCGGTTGAATTGGACCGCCGGCATCCTGCCCAATGGTGCTAACATTTGATGTCACGGACGAAAAGCGAGATAAATGCCGAGTCCCCTCGCCAGTGGATCACCCTCATCCGCCCCTCCGGGGCACCGGCATGTATGCCGCCTTTGCCCAGCACTGAAAGTGCCAGGCTAGTGTAAAGCAAAATGCACTAAAGTGCATTATATGCTCCTAAACCCGTTTTTAACGGGTTTCCTTTTTCCGCAGCCTGGGACATTCAGTCCCAGGTAGAACTCACGACGCCGCGGCGCGTTCGATCAGCGAATGCCGGGCATCCTGGTGAGCGGGCCACGGCAGCCGCACACTCAACTGCGTGCCCTTGCCAGGCTGCGACTCGACGGTCAGATGGCCGCCTGCCGCCTCGGCGCGCTCGACCATTGTGCCCAGCCCCCAGCCTCCATGCTCGGTGGCTTCGGGCAATTGGGCCGGATCAAAGCCCACGCCATCGTCGGCAATGACAAGGGATAACATGCCGTCCTCATGCGTCAATGAGATCGTTACCCGCGAGGCGGAAGCGTGTTTGACCACGTTGCTCAACGCCTCCTGGGTAATACGGAAAAGCTCTGTCTCCACCGAGGCTTCAGGGCGCGGCTGCAAATCGTCACCCTCTACCTGGACGATCAACTCGGTGCGCGCCGCCAGCCGCTCGCCATACCAACGCAGCGCCGCCGCCAACCCGAACTCGTCCAACACTGCCGGTCGCAGGTCAGCCATCACGCTGCGAATAGACTGACTGGTCTGCTGCACCAGTTCCAGCGAGCTATCGAGCTGGGCACTCAGGATTTCCAGCGCCTCTTCTGGGTTAGCGTGCTTGAGCATCTGCGGCAGCAGTGCCTTGACCACGCCCACCGACATGCTCAACGCGCCCAGGTTGCCGCCCACCTGATCGTGCAACTCGCGGGCCAGCCGCCGACGCTCGGCTTCTTCTGCCTCACGCACGCGCGCGGCCTGGGCAACCCGGCGCGACATCTCCTCGGCCTGTCGCCGCTCGGTGATGTCCGTCGCCACCGCAATCATCCCGATCACCTGTCCCGCCCCATCGCGCAGAGGCGAAAAGCTGCTATAAAACACCGTCCCTTCTCCCAAAGGCTTCTCGATGGCAAAAGTCTCGCCAGCCAAAGCGCGCTGCACATCCTCACAGCTAACGGGGAGATGGGCTACCTCATCCACTGGCCGCCCGATGGCATCCTTGGGCCGAATGCCCAGGTCCGGCAGTTCCTTGCCATCCAGCAGGGTAATGAAGCCCTGCCTGTCCGTAGCCATCAAAATCACCGACGCATTGCCAAACACCGACCGAAGCAAACCCTCGCTGCGCCGCAAAGATTCCTCGCTTTGCTTCAACTCGCGGAAGAGCAGCGCGTAGGGACGGCGCAGGCCCGTATCGAGAACGGCCTTGTATACCAGATAGAACGAGATCAGGTTGAGGTAGTGCCCCAGCTTGTTGAATACATCGTATACACTAAAATACAGCGTAAAGAACATCCCCGTGACGATGGCTCCCGCGCTGGCAGCCACCAGCAATTGGAACACCTTGGGGTCAAACTGCTGCTTTTTCGCAAAGAGCAGGCCGATCACGCACAGGTAAATGGCGGCGACAGCATACTCGCTGATAATCTTAAAGGGCGTCAGCCCCACCCCCTCGATATAGGCTGTGGGAAAGACCCTTGAAAAGATCGCGACGAGCAGGAGCAGGGAAATGCCTCCCGAGATTGCCATCAGCCAGCGAAATCTGACCTGCTTGCCCATGAGCAACAGGGCCGCCAACATCGTCAGGCTGTGTACATATCGGAGGGCAACCCACAACTGGGTGGGCAAATTGGCGTCATACCCTGTAAAAATACCCATACCCTTGTAAGCCAGGGTATGGAAAAAATCCAACATCGCTACAGAAAAGAACCCGGCTCCCAGCACGTTCAGCAGCGCGCTGTTGTCAAAGCGTCGTGTATTATACACCATGACAAACACACTGAACGCTACGACCACAATAAACACTTCAACAGCCACATGGAACAAGAGATAGCTGTAAAGGCTGGTCGCATATAGTACTGCGAGGATGGCTCCCCACAACAAAACGCTCGGCAGTTTGTTAGCGATAGTCGTCCGTCTGGTCACATGATCACCTCAAGTATAGAACGAGGGCTGAAATGTTTTGGTTTCATCGCCAGATGCCCAAAATTATAGTCAACCACTCAATTTTAGCCAATCTCAGCGGCCCCAAAACCGCCGCTTGACGCCTTGGTTCGCCGTGACATACAATACGGTTGACGGGGTGTCCCTACCTCCGCTGTATCCATCCCGCCACCTTCTAATCCTTCCGCAATTCCGGCGACGCTTTGCCCCCTGCTACTTTCCGTCCTGCCAATGCCACCCCACCCAGAGGGATGCCACAGCTTGCCTCTGCATCACTTTACATATTACTTACTTCATGGCATAATTGAGTGCAGAGGTCCAGAATCCCCGTATGTTGAGAGATTTGGGGGGGAGAACCATTGAACATACGAGACCAGGTTGCAGAGAAAAACGAGACAGCAGTCCAGATCAAACAGCTATTGGAGCAATCCGACGATGGGCTGTATGTAGCCAATTTACAGACCAACCAGTGGGAGTATCTCAGCCCTGCAATAGAGGCGGTCACCGGCTTTAGCCCGGACGAACTGAACGCGATGGGAGTGGAAGGCGTCCGCGAGCGCATCCATCCGGAGGATCGTGAGCGATACATAGCGGGCATCCACAAAATGCTGGAGCAAGGCGGGAGCGAAATAGTCGAGTATCGCTGGCAGCGCAAGGACGGCACCTATCACTGGCTCAACAACAACCGCCGGATCATTCGGGTTGAGCAGGACCAGATCCCGCTGCTGACAGGCACCGTGCGAGATGTCACAGAGCGCAAAGAGGCCGAGATATTGCTGCAAGAGGTGCTGGAGAACTCGCGGGATATGATCTTTCGCCGGAACATCGCCACCGGGCGCTATGATTATGTCTCGCCATCGTCCACGACCACGATTGGCTTCACGCCGGAAGAGCTGATGTCCATGAACTTTGACGAGGTTATGGCGCATTTTCATCCCGATGACGTGGAGCGGTTCTTGGAGCACAACCGCGCCCTGGAGAGCAGCCCCGAGGCCCACCCAACGGACACCGTCGAGTTCCGCTGGAAAGCCAAGGGGGGCGTCTATCGCTGGTATAGCATCAGTCGGCGGCTGATGCGCGACGCGGCGGGGCAGCCGATAGCCCATGTGGGCACGCTGCGCGATATTACCGAGCAAAAACGCGTCGAGCAGGAGCGCGAAGAGCTATTGCACCGGCTTCAGGTCGAGCGGGCCGAACTAGAGGGCGTGTTGGATGCGCTGCCCGTCGGGGTGCACATCGCCGACATGAGCGGGCGGGTGATTCACCACAACCACGCCGTCGAAGAGATTTGGGGCGGCGTGCCCAACCTGACCGAGATGCCGGAAGGCGAAGCGCCCTACAAAGCCTGGCAATGCGATACCGGCGAGCGGGTGCAGGCCACCGAATGGGGGTTATCACGCGCTATTGCCTACGGCGAAGTGACCCGCGCGGAAGAGCTGGCAATCGAGACCTGCGACGGGCGGCGCAAGACCATTCTGAACTATGCCCGACCGATTCGAGACGAGAACGGCCAACCCGTGGGGGCAGTCGCCGTGAACGTGGATATTACCGAGCAGAAAGAAGCCGAACGGCGCCTGCAAGAGCTAAATGACACGCTAGAACAGCGCGTGGCCGAGCGAACGGAACAACTGCGGGCCATGGCCGCCGAGTTGACCCAGACGGAGGAACGCGAGCGCCGAACGCTGGCCCAAAACCTGCACGATCACTTGCAGCAATTGCTGGCGGCGGCGCGCATCAGCGTCAACATTATGCAGTCGCGGGCTGAAGACGAGCTACAGGCGGAAGGGCTGAACCAGGTGGACGCCTTGCTGGGCGAATCCATCTCCGAAACCCGCTCCCTGACGGCGGAACTCAGCCCGACGGTGTTGTACGATGCTGGCCTGGCCCCTGGCCTGCAATGGCTGGGCGAGCGTATGCAGAAACAACACGGCTTGAAGGTGACGGTAGACGCCGAAGACCTGGGGAACCGTGCGCCGGAGGAACTGCGTGTGGTGCTGTTCAGGGCAGCGCGAGAGCTATTATTCAACGTGGTCAAGCACGCCCAGGTGGATCAGGCCGAAGTGCGTATGCGCCGGGTTCCCGGAGGCGAGATCGAATTGCAGGTCAGCGATAACGGCGTCGGGTTCGACCTCGCCAAGCTGTCGCGCCCGATAGAGGAGGGCTTTGGGCTGTTCAGCATTCGCGAGCGAATCGAGTCGATGGGTGGCCGAATGGAGGTAGAGAGCGCGCCGGGCCAGGGCACGCGGGTAACGCTGCGGTTGCCTCTGCGCCTGGAAGAGGCCCCACCCAAGCGGGAGCGCAAGGTGCCCTTCTTCCGGGAGGAAGAAGCCACCGAGCTATTCCCTGAGGAAAAGCCGACGGAGGCGAGACCTCCTCTGCCCGAGATAGAGATCGTGGAAGGCCCGCCACCCGAAGAAGCGCCTCCTCAACCGGAGGCAGTCGCGCCGGAGGAGGCCGTGCCACCCGAAGAGCGCCCGGCGGAAGGGCCTCCGGAGCCGGAGAAGCCCGTGCGCGTGCTGCTGGTGGACGACCACCAGATCGTGCGGCAAGGGCTGGTTCACCTGCTGGCGGACGAAACAGGGATCGAGGTCGTTGGCGAAGCGGGCGACGGCAAGGGCGCGGTTGCGCTGGCTCGCATGATGCAGCCGGACGTTGTGCTGATGGACGTGAGTATGCCGGGCATGGACGGCGTGGAGGCCACCCGCCGCATTACCAGCGAGATGCCCCAGACCAAGGTGATTGGCCTGTCCATGCACGAGGGCGGCGAGATGGCCCGCAAGATGCGCGAGGCGGGCGCAGTAGACTATATGCCCAAGGGCGGCGACCCAGCCACGCTGGTGTGGGCCATACGCCAGTGGGCCAAGCGCAAAGATTAGCCTGATTCGATGAAAAAGGGGGAGGTCTAGACCTCCCCCTCCTCATCATCATAAGCCCAGCCGTCATCCTCTTCGTCGCCGTTGTGGTGGCCGTTGCCCTCGTTGTCCTCGCCGATCATGGACATCATCCACTTGGGCAGCTTGCCGCGCACCTCGATGCCCTGCGGCTTGTACTCTTCTTCGTCAACGATCCCCTGCCTGTGCCACAGGCTCAGCACATCCCCGGCGTTGTAGGGCAGCGTTACGTCAACCTCTACCATTTCCTCGGCCAAAATCTCGTCCACCCGGTTGAGCAGTTCCTCCACCCCCACGCCCTGCTGGGCAGAAACCGTCACCACGTCGGCATACTCGGCCTGGAGCGTCGCCGCCGGGCTTTCCCGTGTGACAAAGCGCGTCCGCGTGGTAGACAGGTGCGTCTCCGGGTCCACCAGGTCCACCTTGTTCAGCGCCAGGATCACCGGCTTGTTGCCTGCGCCAATCTCGAACAGCACATCCTCCACGGCCTCTACCGCCTGGACCACGTTTCGGCTGCTTATATCTACCACGTGAATGAGCAGGTCCGCGTCCAGAACCTCTTCCAACGTGGCGTGAAACGCGGCCACCAGTTGCGTAGGGAGCTTTTGGATAAAGCCGACAGTGTCGGTAAACAGCACCTCTCGGCCACTGGGCAACTGCACGCGGCGCGTGGTGGGGTCCAGCGTGGCGAACAGCTTGTCCTCCACCAGCACTTCCGAGCCGGAAATGCGGTTGAGCAGCGTAGACTTGCCCGCGTTGGTATAGCCCACGATACCCACCACCGGTATTCCCTGGCGGCGGCGGCGACGGCGGCGCAGAGCGCGCTGCTGTTCCAACTGTTCCAGTTCGTGGCGCAGTTGGCTCATGCGCTTGGAAATCTCGCGCCGGTCCGATTCTAGCTGCGTTTCGCCGGGGCCGCGCAGCCCCACACCGCCCACGCCCTGCCGCGACAGGTGCGTCCACATGCGCGTCAGGCGGGGCAAGCGATAGGCATACTGGGCCAACTCGACCTGTAGCGCGCCCTCTTTGCTGGTGGCGTGCAGCGCAAAGATGTCCAATATCAGCGCCGTCCGGTCCATCACACGCACTTCGAGTTCTTGTTCCAGCGTGCGTAGTTGGGCCGGGGAAAGCTCGTCGTCAAAAATGATAAGCGTACAGTCTAGCGCCTGGCAAGCCTTGCGAAGTTCCTCTACCTTGCCCGAACCGATAAAGGTACCGGGGTGGATGGCGTCGAGCCGCTGCGAATCGCGGCCCACCACCTCCACCCCTGCCGTATGCGCCAGACGGGCCAGTTCATCCAGAGATTCGTCCACCGAGAAAAGCGACTGTTCGCCGCGCACCTCCACGCCCATCAAAAAAGCGCGATCCGGCACGGCGCGCGCAGCGTCGCCGGTGGCCCATGGTTCTTCTGTCAGATTCTTGATAGTCTTTCTCCCGCTTCTTTTAGACGCTCCTCCGGCACGCACAGGGATAGCCGCAAATAGCCGTCTCCCTGCTCACCAAAGGCCGTCCCCGGCGTCATCCAGACGCCCGCTTTTTCCAACACATCCAGGGCAAATTGCTCGCAATTGACCCCCGCCGGGACCTTGGCCCACACATACAGCGCGCCCTTGGGCGGCTGCGCGGTCATGCCCAACGTGGGCAGCCAGTTCAGGATAATATCGCGGCGGCGCTGGTAGATCAGGTTGCGCTCGGCAATCCAGCTCTGATCGCCGGTCAGGGCCACCACCGCAGCATCCTGAATGGGCTGGAAAATGCCGGAATCAATGTTGGTCTTGACCACCGTCAGGGCCTCGATGGCCTGGGCGTTGCCCACCACCATGCCCACGCGCCAGCCAGCCATGTTGTAGGTCTTGGACAGCGAGTTGAACTCGACGGCCACATCCTTGGCCCCCGGAATCTCGAGAATGCTGGGCGCGACATAGCCATCAAAGGTCAGGTCGCAATATGGGTTGTCGTAGCAGATCAACAGATCATGCTCGCGGGCGAAATCCACCGCCTGCTGCAAGAACTCGAGCGGGGCAGCAGCGCCCGTCGGGTTATTGGGATAATCCAGCCACAAGATCGTGGCGCGCTTGAGCACATCGCCGGGGATGGCCTCGAAATCGGGCAGATAGCCGTTCTCCTCGCGCAGCGGCATGGCGTACGCCTCGCCCCCGGCCATCACAGCACCCATGCTATAGGTGGGGTAGCCGGGATCAGGGGCCAGGGCAATATCCCCCTTGTCGATAAAGGCCAGCGCCATGTTCGCCAGCCCCTCTTTGGAGCCGATCAACGGGCGCACCTCGGTATTCGGGTCCAGTTCCACACCAAAGCGGTTGCGATAGTAGGTAGCAATGGCCCGTCGCAGCGCGGGCGTGCCATAGTACCCGGCATAGCCGTGTGTGCTGCGTTCCAACGCCGAGCGGTACAGCTCATCTATAATGAACCGGGGCGGTTCCAGGTCGGGGCTGCCAATGCCCAGGCTGATCACATCCACCCCTTTGGCCTTTTGGGCAGCGATGCGCTTTTCCACAGTGGCGAACACATAGGGCGGCAAGTTTCGGACGCGGTCTGCAATCTTGATCATGATAGTCTCCTCTTGGGAAGTAAGGCCCTAGCTTACGGGGCCGGCGATTAATGGCTCACCTTCGAGCAAGGTCTCCAATACATCGCCCACGCGCTGGAGACTGTCGGCGCTGATCTTGTCCAGCGTATCGTAGCGTGTATGCCAATACGTGTAATCGAAATCGGTCAGAACGGCGGCGTTCATTCCCCAGTTCAGGAAGGGGATGTGATCGTCCACGATGCTATAGCGGTGGGTAGGGATGAAATGCTGCTCGTATCCCCGCTCGGCGGCAATGCTGAACAACCGCTCTTGCAGCCACAGGCTCGAGTTCCAGTCATAGTAGAACTGCTGATCCACATCACCGACCATATCCACAACGATAACATACTCCGGGCGTTCGGTCAATCCGGTAGAGATGCTGTTCGCCATGTGGCTGGAACCCACGCAACAGGGCCAGCCCATAATGCCGTCGCGGTCCTCTGCGTCGAAAAAGACCAGCCAGATAGCGGTGTCATCGGTGGCCCGCTCATCCAGCACGCGCGATAGCTCCAACAACACGGCCACGCCGCTGGCGCCATCGTTCGCGCCCGGCACCGCCTGCGAGCGGTCGCCGGGGTCTTTGTCGGCCACGGGGCGCGTATCGTAATGCGCCCCCAGCATAACAATCGGCCCCTCGCCCTTTTTGCCGATGATGTTGCGAACCTGCAACCCCTCGTAGGCAAACGTCTGTTCCTCGACCTCCCAGCCGTTGCTTTCCAGCACGCGAATGATATAGTCGCCTGCCTTGGTGTTTGCCTCCGTGCCCACGGGGCGCGGCCCCAGATCAAGCTGCGCGGCGGCATGTTTGAGCGCCCGCTCGCCGTCAAACGTCTGCGCGGTGGGCCGACAGGCAGTCACCAGCAGCAGCACGACCACTAGCGCCAGGCCGAGCAGCCGCAGCCGCAATAGCTGTTGGGGCAAATCAGGGTGTTTGCCGGATGGTGATATCATCGAGAATCCCTTCGGCGGTAATATACTCGTCCAGATCACGCCGGGCGCGCTCGGCATAGGCGGCATAGCGCGCCCGCTTGTTACGCACCGACGGCTCCAGAGGCGGAAGAATGGCCCAGTTGGCCTTCATGGGCTGGAAGTCGTCCTCCTGGGTGTGAGTCACGTAATAGGCCAGCGCGCCAAGGATGGTCGTGCGCGGGAATATCACTGGCCCCTCGCCCAGCGCGGCCCGCGCGGCGTTGATCCCCGCCAGCAGCCCGCTGGCCGTGGAGCCGACATACCCCTCCGTGCCCACGATCTGCCCGGCAAAGTATAGCCCCTCGCGCGTGCGCCAGCGCATGGTGGGTTCCAGCAAGGCGGGCGAGTTGATAAACGTGTTGCGGTGCATCTGTCCAAAGCGCACCCACTCGGCCTGCTCCAGACCGGGGATCAGGCCAAACACCCGCTTTTGCTCCGGCCATTTCAGGTTGGTCTGAAAGCCGACCAGGTTGTACAACGTGCCCGCCAGATTATCCTGACGCAACTGCACCACGGCATAGGGTCGCTGGCCTGTGCGCGGGTCGCGCAGGCCCACGGGCTTGAGCGGGCCATAGGCCAGCGCATTATAGCCGCGCGCGGCCAACACCTCCACCGGCAGGCAAGCCTCAAAAAAGCGGCGGTCCTCCGCCTCAAACTCGCGCAGGGGAAAGGTCTCGGCGCGCAATAGCTCGTCCACGAACCGGCTATATTCCTCGCGGGTCATGGGGCAGTTGATGTAATCTCCCTCCCCACGATCATAGCGGTCGGCGCGGAAGCATTTGGTCATATCAATGGACTCTGCCGAGACGATGGGCGCCATCGCGTCATAGAAGGACAGGTATTGCTGTCCAGCCAGCCGGGCGATGTCCTTCGCCAGCGCGGGGGAGGTCAGCGGCCCCGTGGCGACGATGGTGATGCCCTGCTCCGGCAGACGCGTGACCTCTTCGCGGCGCAGCGTGATCAGGGGATGCTGCTCGATGGCATCGGTGACGGCGCGGGCAAAATCTTCGCGGCCCACCGCCAGCGCGCCGCCCGCTGGCACGCGGGCTTGCTCGGCGCTGTCCAGGATCAGCGACCCCAGGCGGCGCAGCTCGCGCTTGAGCACGCCCGGCGCGCGGTCCTCCAGATCAGACCCCAAAGAGTTGCTGCAAACCAGTTCGGCCAGCATATCCGTTTTGTGGGCGGGGGTTGTCGCCTGCGGGCGCATCTCGTACAGGATGACGGGCATGCCCCGCGTCGCCACTTGCCAGGCCGCCTCGCTACCTGCCAGCCCCCCGCCAATGATCGTAATCGGTTTGCGTTCAGTCATGATAGAACTCGCAATAATGACAATAGGTCGCGGATTTCCCCCTCAGCCATGTATGCCAGGCCAGCCACCTTCTTCTGCTTGGGGAGAAGGTACGCCGTGAGGCGTGGGTAGGGGGAACTCGCACATGGTTGACAATAAACACCTTCGTTCAGCCACATGATAACATGGAACGCGGTTCGGGGCAAGAAACGCGGCAATTCCAGAGCATGAGGCAGCCAAATAAGGGAAGGCGCAGAGGCGCGTCCCTTGCGCCCGAACGCGCCTGTTGTACAATAAACCAGATCAAACGGCCCCACCGCCGCCGCTCTCGCTGCATTCCCCCATTCCATGCCGCCCTCAGCCCACCACCGGGGCCAACCCGTTCATAGGTGGACAGATAGCCGCACCTTGCAGCCGCTCAAGCCCGCGCCAGAATGGCGCGCCTACTGTCCGCCTTTGAAGGCCAGTTCGAGGGGGTGATAGATTGAACGATTATGCTCCGAACGCCCAGCAGGTCAGGCCGCTCACGCTGTTCCTCTGTGGCGACGTGATGACAGGCCGGGGGATAGACCAGGTGTTGCCCCATTCCAGCGAGCCGACGCTCTACGAGCCGTATGTGCGGGACGCCCGGCAATACGTGGCGCTGGCCGAGCGCGCACATGGCCCCATCCCGCGGCCCGTGGATTGGGCGTATATCTGGGGCGACGCCCTGGCAGTGTGGGAGCGCATGAGGCCGGACATCAAGCTCATCAACCTGGAAACGAGCGTTACTCAAAGCGATACTCCCTGGCCGGGGAAGGCCATTCACTATCGCATGCACCCGGCAAACATCGCCTGCCTGACGGTGGCTGGAATCAACTGCTGTACGCTGGCAAACAATCATACCCTCGACTGGGGATATGATGGCCTATCCGAGACGCTGGCGACCCTGGCAAAGGCTCGCATCCAGACCGCGGGGGCTGGACCCAACCTGACGGCGGCCTCTGCGCCAGTACCCCTGGCGGCGCCAGATATACTGGCGGGCAAGGGGCACAGGCGGGTGCTCGTCCTGGCATACGGTTCGGCTTCCAGCGGCATCCCGCTCGAATGGGCGGCCACCGAAACGCGCCCCGGCGTGCAGATGATCGCCGAAAAAGATCCGACGGCTGCCCAGTTGGTCGGTGAGCAGGTTCGCCGGGTCAAGCGGGATGGCGATATTGTCATTGCATCCATCCACTGGGGGAGCAACTGGGGGTTCGAGGTGCCGCCGGAGCAGCGAACGTTCGCCCATCGGCTGATTGACGAGGCGGGCGTGGATGTGGTGCACGGCCATTCCTCCCATCACGTCAAGGGCATCGAGGTGTATCAGGGCAAGCCCATCCTGTACGGGTGTGGGGATTTTCTGACCGACTATGAGGGTATCAAGGGCTATGAGGCGTTCCGAGGGGATCTGAGTCTGATGTACTTTGTGCAATTTGCCCCGACCACAGGCAAGCTCGCCGCCATGCACATGATGCCGACGCACATGGAGCGCTTTCAGGTGCGGCTCGCCGCAAAGGAGGACGCCTTGTGGCTCTGCAACACGCTGAACCGAGAGGGAAAAGCGTTCGAGACACGGGTCGAGCGCGGCGAAGATAACATGCTGACGCTGCGCTGGGGCTGAGATGGCGGCTCGATTTCCCATGCGGCGCTTGCCTATAGCAGCGTTTCGCGCCACAATAGGGGCCAGGGCAATAATACTACCCGGCCCAGAAGCAGGCCGGAACTAGAAAGGAGCATCTCATGATTACGCCACAAGAGATGGCCGGACTGTTCGCCATCAACACGCAGATGATCAAGAGCCAGACCGACGGCCTGACCCACGCCGACAGCGTGTTGCAACCGCCGATCCAGGGCAACTGTCTCAACTGGGTGCTGGGGCACATCCTCGACACCCGCAACGGCATCGTGCAGCAATTGGGCCAGCCCGCTCTGATCAGCGAGGCCCAGGCCAAACGCTACGGCTATGGCTCGGAGCCGGTCTGCGCCGATGGCGACGACATCCTCAAGCTAGAGCAGATACTTGCGCTGCTGGAGCAGAGCCAGCAAATGATCGACGCGGCCCTTGCCAACATCACGCAGGAAGAGCTGGACCGCCAAGTACAGACGTACATGGGCCCCAAGCCGCTCAAGTTCTACCTGAATCTCTACTACCGCCACGAGACCTACCATCTCGGCCAGACCGAGATTTTGCGCGAGTTGGCGCTGGCGAGCAAATAGCCCCAACCCGCGCACCGTTCCACGAGGGGCGGCCCTTAACGAGCCGCCCTTCCCACGCCGTTCAGGGGCGAAAAGCACCGCCTTGCAGATGTAAGCCCGCGCCCGGATGGCGCCGCCGTAACGGCGCCCCTCCTCTCCGCCCTTGAACCCCGCGCTGGGCCTGCCTCCTCGCGCAGCAGCCGCTCCGCCTGGGGCAGGGTATAGCCCAGCACTAGCAGCGCCAACAGCCGCCGGTTTTCCTGCGCCAGCCGCTCGCACAGGCGCGCCAAACGTTGCTCAATAGTCTGCATGTGGTCATTGCCTCCCGATGATATGGTGATGCGCATGGGGTCTATTCAGGACTATGGGCAACCACAACGGCAGGATCGGGCGGTTGAAACCGCGGCAACCGATTGCGTCGCCAACTAGTTGGCGCGCCCACCTTCGTGGGCTGATCTACAGTCGCCGAAGGGCGACTTGGCAACGGTTGCCGCAGTTTCAACTGCCTATGGCCCGCGCGTTGGGTTTTGGGCCGAGCCGCAAGGTCAAGAGCGCCATCTGCGCCGCAGCGCGACGCGAGCCGTGTGCAGCCGTTGGTGAACAGCGTTCCCATTGGACAGGCCCAGACAGCGGGCCACCTGCTCGGCGGGCAACTCGGCCACGGCAGACAGGTACAGCAGTTGCCGCTGACCCACCGGCAGCGCCCACAACGCCTGCTCCAGCCCATCCAGCGTGTCTTCGCAAACGTGCGTCCGCTCCCCGTCCTCGTCCTGGATAAGCGGCTGCATGTAGGCCAGTTCCCGCGCCGCCAGCCGCGCCATCTCCGGGTCGGCGTCGGCGTCCAGCAGGAAAAATCCGGGGTCACGCTGTCGCTCAGGCGAATCCCACAGGCGTTGCGGGGCGCGCTTGAGTATAGTCCGCCCGCCATGCCACAGCGCCCGCCGCCACGCTGCCCACAATTGCCCTACCTCGCGCTTAGGGTCCGCCCGCCAACGACGCACCAGCCGCCAGAACTCGAGAAACAAATCCTGAAGCAGGTCGTCGGCATCGTAAAAGCCCCCCTCGCCCGCCCGCAGCCGCGAGATCGTCCGCGCACAGGCCCGCAGCGCCATGCCCCGCGCCGTGCGCCACAACGCCAGCAGTTCCTCCTCATCCATCGCCGTTTGTTGATCGTTCGCTCGTTCGCGTACCATTTGCGCCTCCTGTGCATCCGATAGATCCACGCCCTATATCTTTATAGTGCTTTAACGACCAGTCTTGTATTCGATTAACACACTTTTACGCATATTGACGGATCCTTAATGCAGACTAGATTTTGCCGTGTTATATTGGAATCAGTTTTTCAACAGATATGCACTTTTCCAATTCCCTCATTGGAGGGGATCGATAGCTTCGATGATTTGCGAGCCAGCATAGGGCGCGCGCACTTCGCCATCCAACACTGCACACAGCGCCGCCGACATCAATAGATCGTCGTGTACTGTGGGATCGGCCACGCCCCAGCGCATGGCCTGTCCAGGCCCCGCCAACACCTGGTAATCCGCCGCTTCGGCCTCACGCCAGAACTGGGCGCGTAGGGGGTCCCCGTCGTCGCGGTAATCCAGGAACCGGCCCGAATTGCAGATGCCCAGGAACCGCCAGCCCAGCGCACTCTTGGACGCCAGCGTAAAGGTGAACGGCGTCACCCGTTCGCCCAAGGCTTGCCGCAAGAAGGACACCAGCCCCGCGCCGACTCCTGTCGCGTCTACCACCAACCGGGTGGCGCTCCATAGTTCGGCCAGGTGCAACAGCGCCCCGTACAGTTGATGATGGGGCGTGCCCGTCCAGTAGTAGCGGTCCATCACCAGGAAACGCGGCAATTCCAGGGCGCTGCGCGAGATCTCGACAATGGTCGCGGCGGTCGAGTCTTTGCGCGGGCATTCCTCGCGCAACTGCTCCCCTTCCAGGCGGCCCTCTGCCTCCCCGGCCACGTCCACCAGAATGGCGTACTCGCGGCCAGCGGTGGGGGCGCGCTGGCGGGAATGAGTGCCCTGCATGAGCGCCCGCGTATATGGCGGAAACATGCCCGCCTCGCCGTCAATCTCCTCCAGGTCATACTGGGTGCGGATCAGCGGGTGATGGCGGCCCAGCCGCTCGATCTCGTTTTGAACATAGCGGCCATAGGCGGGCACTTCGGCGGCCACCTGCTGCCAGGGGACGATGAACACCCGCCGCACCTGATCTCGCCCTTCGGCCCAACGCAAGGCACGAATGGTCTGGGCCAGCAGCGTGCGCGAAGTCCAGGCAGTGCCCCACAACACGGTGGTTACGTTGGTGCTGGCTCCCATCGGGCGAAAGTCTTTGGTCCATTTTTGCTCGGCGATGTCCTGGGCCTCGTCAGCCTCCAGCAGGATGCTGGCAGTCGTGCCCACCACATTGGCGCCGGGCGCAGCCGAGAGGAACACGGCCCGCGCCCGCCCGGCCCGCAGGATATAGCCCCCCTCGCGCCGCAAAGGGGGCAAGCGGCTGCTATGGTAGACCGCCGCCAGCCGGGCAAGGCTGTTGAGCGCCTGGGGGCGAAACGTGGGCGCGGCTTTGACCAGATCGCCGCCCCGCCGCCGAAACAGGTTCAGCAAAAAGGCTTCTACCTGAGCAGCAATCTCGTTTTTGCCCGCCTGACGAGACATCATTACCGCCAGGGTTAGCCCCCGGCCCTGTAGCACCGAATCAATGATGGCGCGGGCAATGGGCAGTTGATAGCGGCGCAGGGGACGGCGCAAAACGCGCCCACTGAACCGCTCAATAGTCGTCAGATCACGTATCAACGTATCGCGCAGCCGTTTCTCACGAGATAGAGACATTTCTCACCTTTTCACAATGTCGTTGAAAGCAGGCCCTGCGCAAAGCAGCCCTTCACAGGAGACAAGGTGCCATGATCCGCGAACATTACTTTTGCGCCGTCGAACGAGCCATCGCCAGCCTGATCACCCAGTTCGGGGAAACGCCCGACCTGTCTCTGTGCGAGGCCGATCTACATGCCGTGTTCTATCAAAAGCTGCTCGAACATGACCTGCTGGCCGCTCCCCATGTCACAAAAGATGGTCGGCGAACGGGGCTGGTTCACCGGGAATACCCCACCTTTTTCGCCTACGAGAGCGGGCTAGAGGAGGCTCTGGGTCCGGCGCAGGGCTATTACGATATCGTCATTTTCGACCCCAGCTTTATGCGTACGCACAATTTGGACGTGATCGCCAACCGGGAACCTTCGCGGGCGCTGCGTACCCTGCCCGAACAGGACCGCCCCGTGCCTCTGCTGGCGGCAGTCAATCTAAAGCTGCTGGAAGACTGCACCCCCGCCGCGATGGAGGAACTGGAGACCGACTTTTTCGACCTGGTGCGTTCCGAGCCAGACGCCCAACGCTGCTACCTGGCGGTCTTTTTCCGACATTGGGAGACGGGCGGCGAGCGCCAACAGCTCTTGAGCACGCTGGAACGATGGGCCGATAATCACAACCATGTCGCCATCGTCTGTGTGCAGTCCTACGCCGATGATGTAGGCCGGGTCTTTGGCGGGCGCTATTTCAACGTATGGAACCACACCGCGCCCTTGCTGCCGCTGGACTCGATGGCTCCCGCCTGGTCGCGGCAAGCCATGAGATATCCACGAGGCCATTACTCGTACCTCTGACCGCCTGATTCACCGACCCCCCTCGCTATCGTAGGCGGTCATTCTGCGGGTGGCGTGCCTGGCGCGCCATCTATCTTCTCCTCATCGGGGGGCGCAGTGGCACCCTGCGCCTCCCCTTCCTGCTGAAAGATCGGCACGCGCTCCTCCATCCCGTCGAACACATCCTGCATAAACGGCCCCCATTCGCCCTCCTGGCTGCCGACCAACTGACGCCGGGTGCGTAACAACTGCATAACCCGCGTGCTGGAATCATTCCAGGTACGCAGGAATTGGGCCGCGTCTACCCCCTCCGGCTCCTGGTTCTGGCCCGGCTCCAGCCAGCGCAGGAACAAAGCCCGGACAGCGAACAGATTACGCAGTTCCTGATCGAGCACGGCCACATCCTCCAACGGTTCCCGCGCCAGCCGCTCGATCAGGGCGCGCAGACGCTGCAACGCCTCCACCGCCGAGACCTGGTCTGTGGAAGCAGGTTCCCGCTCGCCCTGGCTCACCGGCGGCTGTCGGCCAGCAGGTTGGGTCGAGCGTCGCCGGGCGCGCGCGTCCGCATAGCGGTGTGCAGAGCAATACTCCTTCCCGCGCATGGCCCACGCCCGGCACCCCTCAACCCGGCAACGTGACTTTTGCGGATTCTTCGACATATTCCCCTCGCAAATTAGAACAAATGTTCTAGTATCATAGCAGCAAACCCCCTGGAATTCAAGAGGCAAACGTTCACAATTGTGAACACTCTACAAATTGGCATAAAATCCTATTAAACAGGCTAGAACATCCTGCCTCAAACTGGTTAAAAATATAAGAAAAACTTGACAAAATATGCAATAGGCCATATAATTAGCGGAGAATAACAGGGCGAGGCGGTAAATAGCGGAGACAGGTAACATGAAGTGGTGGCTTGCGCCAGAACCCGAGAGCGAAGACGGTGCATGGAGACCCGCGCGCTTGTTATTGGCCGAAGACGATGAGGCGGTGCGAAAGCTGGCCGCCCTGCTATTGCGGCAAGAGGGCTGGCAGGTAACGGTCGCTGCCGATGGCGTAGAGGCTGTACACGCGTGGAACAACGCCCCCGACCCCTTTGACCTCGTAATCCTCGACTTGCAGATGCCCAACCTGGGCGGCTATGCGGCCTACCAGCGCATCCACAAGCAACACCCCACCGTGCGAGTGCTATTCATGAGCGGCTCTATCAGCGGCGACTGGGATCGCGTACATCAGGAAATGCTTCCCTTTTTGGCCAAGCCCTTCACCGGCGAACAGCTCGTTCAGGCCGTTCGCAAACTGCTCCCACCCAGCCTGTTAACACATTGAGCATTTATCGGCGGCTTTCCGCGCCGCTCCCTCGTGGGTTCGGCTTGTTTGGGGGGAAGCTAGGCCCGCCGTGCCACGGCTAGCGGAACGCCCTGCTGATCAAGAGACCTCGCAGGGTGGCCGTGGCGCGGCTCCGGAATCCACGGCGTCCACCATTCCACGCTTCTGCCCTTGCAGCGCCTGTTCCCCTGGCATACAATGACTCCACGTCCGTCATACCTGCGAAAGTGAGGTATTGCCCCCATGCGATTCGAAATCAACGTCGATTACCCCGTGGAAAAGATGGCGCGCAGCCGGGAGCGGATGGAGGCGTTGCGGCAGTTCCGCTATATCGACCGCGTGCCGGTGAACTATTGCGTGGTGGCGCGCTATTTCGCGCCCATCTTTGGCCTGCGCTACCTCGATCTCTTTCGCGACGCCGAGACGCAGTATTACTGGCTGCTGCAATTCGCCAAATACCACATCGAGCATATCCCCAGCGACTTTTGCACCGAGCCGGTGCTATGGATACACCCCTATTTCGACAACGCCATCCCACCCAGCGCGCAAGGGGCCGAGGTCGGCTGGACGGAGGAAGAACCCCTGCGGGCCATCCCCACCATTCACACCATCGAGCAGATGGAGCGCTTTACCGTAGCCCAGCCCGAAGCAGGCTTGCGCGGCACGGCCATTCGCTGGTGGCACGAAATGCGCGAGTTTGCCGCCCAAACCCGCGTCACCTTTGGCGGGCACGAGGGCCGGGTGGACGTAGCGCCGCTGTCGTTGGGCAGCCTCAGCCCGCACATGCTCGCCGTGGACCTGGTGGGCGCCGATTTCTACTGGTGGATGCTGGAATACCCCGACGCCTGCCATCGTTTCCTGCAAAAGATCACCCAGGGCGAGATAGACGCCGAAGAGCACGTGCGCCAGATTGACCCCCGCCCGCGTGGCGACGTGTACGCCCTGGCAGAAGACTCGGCGCAGATTATGTCGCCCGCGCTGTTCCGCGAGTTCTGCGTGCCCTATGCCGACCAGCTATTCCGGCGATACGGGCCGGGCGGGCGCGCTGTCCACATGTGCGGCCAGAGCGCGCACCTGCACGATGCGCTCAAGAACGACATGGGCATGACCGAGTTCACGCTGTTCGGCTACCTGGTGCCGCCCGCCGTGGCCGCCGCCAACCTGGGCGGGTCCACGCTGTTGTGGGGCAACATCAACCCTATGCTGATGAAGGACGGCAGCCCGGCGCAGGTGAAGCAGGCCACGCGGGAATGCCTGGAGACGCTGGCCCCTTGCGGCGGGTTGATGCTGGGAGATGGGGCCAACGTCTGCCCCGGAACGCCCCTGGAGAGCTTTCAGGCCATCATGGAAGCGGCAGAGGAGTATGGCGTGCCGAGGAACTAGCAGCGAGGGGCACTAGGGCCGTTATTGGACCGCCGCCATCCTTGGCTAATGGCGCTAACATTTGGTTGTCGACACCCCTCACCCTATCCCTCTCCCAGTGGGCGAGGGAACCAGAAACCCTCACCCCCGGCTGTACTCAGCCGCCCGGCTGAAAGCCGCACTCTCCCAGTGGGCGAGGGCGGCATGTATGCCAGTGGCATATTGCCGCGCTTACCGCCTTCTCCCCCCGGGAGAAGGCGGCATGCTGCCGAGCGGCAGGTATGCCGGTGCCCGAAGGGCGGATGAGGGCGCCTCCGATTTTGCCCCAGCACTTGATCCGCGAAAAGTTGGTGCCATTGGCCATCCTTGGCGGCTTATTTATGCCAGATGGAAGCCGGCGGTCCAAGTTGCTCCATACAATACAATACGATGCTTGCGTTTGGTGTGCGTTCTTGATACACTCGCTGCTATCTGTCCGGTAGCACTATACCCGGCTCCGGTTCTTCCCACATTCCATGCTTGACGGAGAGGTCATCATGAGACATTTCGCACACATCGTCCTCCGCTCGCTCCTGATCCTGTGCCTTCTGCCGGTCTGGATTGTGTCCGCCCAAGACCCGCCCGCACCAACTCCCGCCGCGCTCGCGGTGCGCGAATGGAAAGAGGCGGCCTACTCCAACTGGATCGGTGACACCGTCACGCCCTGGGATGCCGCGCCTCGCGTTCCGTCGTCCTCGTCTGCCGAGCTAGCCGTCGAGCTTACCGAAGCCGACAATTGGACCCGGACGGTATTCCAGTCCTTTTTCGACGGGAACTGGGAGATTTACCAGTTCACCGGCCTGGACCCTCATGCCAACACTGCGCGCCTGACCTACCATCCCGCTTCGGATATACGGCCCGCACTCAACTGGGACAGCACGCGGATCGCCTTTGCCTCTAACCGCGACGGCAACTATGAGATCTATACCATGACCAGCCAGGGCCAAGACCTGCGTCGGCTGACCTATCACGGGGCCGCTGACTCGCTGCCCACCTGGTCGCCCGATGGGCAGCGCATCGCCTTTTCCTCGGACCGCGACGGCCGAGTAGAGTTGTACGTGATGAACGCCGACGGCTCGAACCAAACCCGCCTGACCTATGGACAGACGCCTTCCGCTGTGGACGCTACCTGGTCCCCTGATGGCACCCGCATCGCCTGGATTGGCAGGGACAGCCAGGGCTATGGCACTATCAACATCATAAACGCCGACGGCAGTGGCTACCGCCAGATCTCGCCAACCACCTATGCCTATGCCGCCGACCTTTCCTGGTCGCCGGACGGCACACGGCTGGCGTTCGATGGCGACCTGAATGGGGACCTTTGGACTGATCTGGCCATCATCAATGTGAACGGCGGCGCCCCCCAGATTGTGGAGGCGGGAGCATTGCCGGTGGATAACTGGGCCGCGAGCTGGCTGCCAGGCCGGAATGCGCTCTTGTATGACCGCGTCGTCTACACGGTTTACAACAACCAGTTGTACATCTCTTCCATCACCCTGATGCGATGCTTTCTCCCCGATGGACCACGAGAAGTGCTCCGCAATTCCAACTATGACCTGTATCACCGTACCCAGAGCACCGATAACACTATTCCCTTTTCGCAGGTAAACCCGTTGCCTCCCTATTCGCGGGCCAAGGATACCTTTGTGACCTGGCAAGGCGGAGACGCCGGACCCGCGCCGCTATCTCGTTACGATGTACAGACTCGCACAGGACAGGGCGGCGCGTGGACCGATTGGATGAAAGGCAGTGCCTACAGTCTGGAGCAATTCAAGGGCACGCCGGGCACAACGGTCTATTTCCGCAGCCGCGCACATGACCGCGCGGAGAATGCAGAGAGCTGGCCCGCGGGAACAGGCGACGCCCACACGACCTTTTACAGTTGGCAACTCGGCGGGCGCATCACCGATAACCGGGGCGTGCCCATGCCAGAGGTGGGCCTGACCATCGACCCGGCTCCGCTGCTGCGGGAAGGGGTTAATCTGTATGGCCGTTATCTGGCCTATGGCGCGGCAGAGGGCAACCATACCCTGCGGGTAAACCAGCCCGGCTATGCGCCGACCACCATACCCGTTGACCTGACCGCCGACCGGGTCGCCAACTTTTACCTGGGGCCAGAGGATAACATCATCCGCAATGGCGATATGGAAGATGGCGCAGACCAGCCAGCCGACTGGTTGGTCGAGGGCGCCCTGACCACTACCCTGACAACCGTGGGCGTGGGTCATCGGGCCGCGCAGATGGGATTGGAGGTTCCCGACCCCGGATTCAGCAAATCATCCCAGGATGCCAGCTATGCGTTAGCGGTGGAGGAAATATTCGCTGATGACGCGGGAAACCTGCACACGATTGGTCTCAAATCAAATGGTCAAGCAGTGTGCTATGCCTATCGTCCTGCCGGGGGAGCATGGCAAGACCTGATCGAACTCGGCAAGACTGGCAGTATTGAAGCTCATTATGGCCTCCCCGATCTCGCGATGGACGGCCTTGGCACTCTACACGCCGTGTGGCAATATTCTGAAAAAGGGACCACTCGGATCTTCTACGCACAAAAACCTCAGCTTGCTGCCTGGTCGACTCCCGTACCGATAGCCACCGGACGGTCGCCCACTGTGGCCGCCGATGGACAGGGCGGGGTCCACGTAGCCTATCGAGGCAGCGGCGGAATCTACTACCTGGGGCGCATGGCGCAGGGGAACTGGGGCGCTCCCATGCGGGTGAACACCAGCGCAAACTGGCAGATTCCCTCGCTTTGGGAGGTGTGCGATGTGCCCGAGATCGCCGTGGGGCCGGATAACGTCGCCCATGTGCTCTGGCACGAGATTTTCATCGGAGCATTCCATCGGGCGCGGAATAGCAGTGGCGCATGGACGACAGTGGAGAAGGTGCTCGATTCCCTGGGTTCCAGAGATTACTTGAGCGGATACCCCCGGGCGGCTGTGGCAGACGATGGCACACTGCATACGTTCTGGCCGTTATATGAGCGGGGCATCTATGCCAACCGTTCGCCAGATGGCGAATGGAGCGACCGGCGGGTGCTTCCCAAGGCGCGCGGATATGGCGACCTGGCAGTGGACCATGATGGTTTCGTGCATCTGGCCGTCCGCTCCCTTTCCGGGTTTGCCAGATATGAGGGCACCTCATACCGGTTCCGCTCGCCTACCGGGGAATGGTCCGATCCCCATATCTTCCCCAACCGCGAGTACAATGTGCCCTATATAGCCGTCTATCCGCAAGGGCAGGTATACGCCACCTGGAGTCTTGAAGGCTCACAGACAGCGCAACTGGCCGAACAGGACGAGCAAGCCCGCCTCAGCCAGACTGTCACCATCCCGGCGGACATGCATCGCCCGACGCTGTCCTTCCGCTATGATCTCACCAAGCCAATTGCCGCCGGACATGGCGATTTTGCGGCATCACGGCTTGCGGTCATCGTGGACGACGGGGCAAGCAGCACGGAGGTCTGGGCCACCAGCGCGCAGGCCAGCGGGGCGCAGGGCTGGGTGGATATGGCCCCGTGGGCAGGGCAAACGGTAACTGTTACTCTATGCGTGCAGCAAGCCGCCGGAGAGCCGCCCATTCGCGTGACGCTCGACGACGTATCGCTCGGCTCCTGGAAGACGCCGGTAGTACAGGCCGTCACCGTAGAGCCAGGGCCAGGAACCGCCGGTTTCCTGACACTTGACATCGCGGGAGACAACTTGATGCCGGGCGCAACGCTGCACGTCGGCGAAACGCCAATAGACCACGTGGAATGGGTAGACGAGCAGACGCTGCGTGGCACGCTGCCGCTAGACCTGCCGCCCGGCATCCACCCGGTATGGGTGACCAACCCGGAGGGGCAGCGCAGCGTCCTGCCAAGCGGCATCGCGTGGGGGCAACAGCTCTACCTGCCAC
>JAAYXX010000236.1 GCA_012515695.1 Chloroflexota bacterium | reverse complement strand
TGAGACAGCAGCAGGAGCGTTATGTCATAATGGGTCAGTTATCGGCCCAGTGGTGGGCTACTGGCGTCCGAGAGGGCGGCCCGGTTATCGCTGAAGAAATGGCTCTGTTGCTGGCTCCCTACCTGCAACGTTTTCTAGCGAACATGGCCCCGAGGCCATAGATAACGGCATTGTAGCAGACAGCGCGCGGATCCTTACAGGCCTTCAGTTCGTGGCGAGCCGTGGCTGCCAGGTCGGGGGAAAGCACACACTCCCCCCACCCCGCCCGCCTACGATGGGCGCAGCACAGGCTGTCAAGGCCGCGACCAAAGGGAGCGCCCCGGAGGGGTCGAAGAGCCTTGACAGTCCTGTGCTATAATCAGGGCTCCGGGCGGGGTGGGGCGTGTTGCGGCGAGAGCGAAGAGAGAAGCGGCAGCCCTTGGATGGGGGTCCAGGGGGGCGGGTTCCCCTGGCGGGGGGCCGGGGGCAGCGCCCCAGGGTGGCAGGTTACTGCTCATTGGAGCGGTGTTTGCAGGCTTGGCTGCTTTGCGAAAAACGGCGTGCATTTTGGGAAATGTGTGCTATAATGGGAAAAGAAGTTGCTCCGGCGGTGCGAGAACACCCCGGAGCGCGGCCCAGGTGAAGACACCACCCAGGCGAGGGGAGTATAGCACAACCCGCGCTAGGTGACAACACCGGGGCGCGGGTTTTTTGTTACCCGGGGCAGCGATGGACTGAGAGCCTTATACTGCCCAGGACCCAACACAATCTGTAGTGGTAGGCTGCAAGCGACTACATAGTAGGCTAGCCGTTAGCTCAGTCGGTAGAGCCCCTGCCTTTTAAGCAGGTTGTCGCGCGTTCGAGTCGCGCACGGCTCACTGTTTTTATTGCCTTCGTGCAACATAAAACCCGCGTCCAGTACCAATTATCTGGACGCGGGTTGTTTTGTTTTTCGTTACTCTCGAACACCCATCCGCAGCACCTCGAACACCCGCGTGCGGGCGATTTGCCGCAGCATCACCAGTTCGACGACGACAAATGCCGCCACAATGGCTATCGCCATCCAGGCCGCCCGCTGCCAGTCGATAAAGGGCATAAAGGGAGGCACCGGCACAGTCGTTTCCTCGGTCAGCCGGAAGAAGGGCACATACAGGCGCGAAGCCACCACGCCCAACACCGTCCCCACGCCAACACCGTATAGCAGCGTGGTCAAGTATTCCACCGAGACGGCGGCCATCACCTCCGACCGGCGAATGCCCATTGCCCGCCAGATGGCAAAGCGCAGCCCCCGGCTCATCAGCGAGGCAAAGTTGTACACCAACAGCCCCAGCCCGGCCAACACCGCGCCGGTCAAGAAGCAGATGGACAGCATCCCGTACATGCCCACCCGTTCCAGCCGCGACTGATCCCGTTCGAGCCTGGCGCCAAGGTCTTTGGGCAACGCCGGCGTCACCCCCAAGAGCTTGATATCGCCCAAGACCTGCTCGCCATCGGCTTCCTCGTCCAGCCGCATCCAGATGCCATATGGCAACAGGCCGCCAGTCTGGCTCTCCAAATAGTCCAGATTGGTCACCGCAACAAAAGCCTTGTCCTCGAACATGGTGGGGAAATAGTCGAACGTGCCCACCACGATGAACGTAAAGGGATAGGTCTCGTTCGCGTCGAGGATGATGGACAGGGCAATCTTGTCCCCCTCGGCCAATTGCAGGCGCTCGGCCATACGCGTGGGCAGCAAAATGCCCTCTGGCCGCATAGCCAGGCGGTTCATCAAGTCGCCCAGGGCTTGCGCGGCATAATCCGAGCGGAAGTAGGTCACACTGGGGAAATCGGTCCGGTCAATTGCCAGCAAGCGCACGCGAGACATGGGCTGCCCCGCTGCGACAGAAGCCTGATATTCGCCCACCCGCGTGGCGTCGCGCACACCGTCCAACTGCTCATAGTCGCCGAGAGGCAGCCGCAGCGCCTGAATCTCGGAAAAGCCCGACTCGCCCCCGATCCCCATCCCGACAACCTGCACATCGCGAGGCTCAAAGGCCAGGTCAGCGCCCACTTCATACCGCCGCCGGTCGAGCAGCCAGGTGTCCGCGCTCTTGGCGATGGAGGCAAAGAACACGCCCAGGCTCAGGCACAGCACCAGCATGTATATCGGCGTGCGATATTGCCCCCCCTCTCGGCCCAGGTTCATGAACCCCAAAAAGCCCGATACCGAGGAAATCCCTCTGGCAATCCAGGTCAGGGGGCGCATGAACAAGACGAACAACTCGGCTGCCAGCAGCGGCACGGTCAGCAAGAACAGGCTGGGAGCCAGCAGCAGCAAGGGGTCGAAACTGGTGTCCGACGCCTGCCAGCCGATCAAGCTCAGCGAGCCGATGTTGGACAATTGGCGATAGGCATACAACGTCACCAGCACCAATATGCCGATGAGCAAAAAGCGCATCCCGCGGAAAACCGCTTCCCGGCGGGCGTTCCACTGCTCAAACGTCACCACGCTCAGGCCAGTAGCCGCCCAACTGGGCATGAGGCGCGCCAGGGAACTGACCACCATCCCCAACGCCACCAGCCGCCAGTCAATAGACGCCCATTGCACATCCACCGGCGTGCGCGGCACAAAGGCGAGAAAGCTCTGCGTGTACCCCATCAACCGCGCCAACCCCAGCCCGGCCAGAATGCCCAGCGGACAGGCTACCAGCAGGATCAACCCCGTCTCTACCAGCAGCACCGTGAGAATTTGCAGGCGACCAGTACCCCGGCTGGATAGCATTGCCATTTCGCGCTGTTGATAGCGGGCCAACATGGCCGAAACAGACCCCATGAAATAGAGCAAGACCGCCACCAGTGGCAATGCAAAGCCGAACAACACCGCCGACAGGGTGGCCTTGCGCTGTAGCCCGCGCTCCAATTCGGGCAGCGGCGAAAAGTCCATGCGGCCCGCCGGGAGCCGCCCCGAAACCTCTCTCTCCACAAATCGCAGCGCCTCGATATAGTGCTCGGCCTGGCTGAGGCGCATCTTTTCATCGTCCAGCACATAGTAGTACACACTATAAGCCGTCTGCTCGGTGCGGACAGGCAGAATATGAGCGCGATACTGCTCTTCCGTCACCAGCAGCTTGTTCTCAAAAATGCGTTCGGGAAAGTCGGGCCAATAGGCGCGGTCTTCGGGGGCCAGGGCTTCCCAAATGCCCGCGACGCGAATCACCACCTCGGTCTTGTCCGTGGGCACCGGGCTGATCAGGCGGAAGGTATCGCCCACCTGCACGGCCAGCCGCGCAGCGAGCGATGTGTGCAGCCAGACCTGAACTGGCCGGGGTCGGCTATCTCCCCAAAGGGCGCGCCCTGCACCACCTCGATATGCTCGCCCACGTCCTGCACCAGCGTGGCCTGCACAGACGTCAGGATGCGATCCTTGTAGCGAGAGTCGCCTATCTGAGGGCGCAAGTAGAAAACGGGACCGTCGATCTGGGCGTAGCGAGAGCGCACCGGCAGCCCCACTTCCCGCACCAACATATCCGCAATCCACTGGCGGGCGTAGGCCACCTCTTCCAGCGTCATCACCTCGCCATAGCGGGGCATGGCGTAAAAGCGCACAGGAAACGGGGGGCAATCTTGCGTTTCCGTCTTGAAGGCGAGTTCCTCGCGAATGATCTCTTTGACCATCGCATCCACAAAGACCGGCACGCACACCACCAGCCCGGTGGTCAGGGCAAAGCTGAACACCAGGAGAAAGGCCAGGCCGATCCTGCTACCCAACCGCTTCAAAGCCAGGGAGAAGAAGAATCTCATGCTGTAATCCTGTTATGCCAGCGATGAACGTATGGGAAGCACTGTACCAATGAGATTACCACGAAAGGCGATTCCGGGCAATTGCAGATTTGACGCAAGAGCGCGCCCATGATATACTTGTCGTCGTTCTCGCAGAGTTTGCCACCCTAGCTCAATCGGCAGAGCAGACGCTTCGTAAGCGCCAGGTTTCGAGTTCAACTCTCGAGGGTGGCTCAAGTATACCCGGCTGACGGTTTCCCCGCAGCCGGGTTTTTCATTCCAGGCAAAAGTTGGGGATGAAAAGCGGGGCGATGCGCGCACCGCCCCGCTCGCTTGCAGACAGTAGGCGCACGAACTACTTGGTCGCCTTCCACTCGTCAACCTGACGCTGCACTTCGGCCAGCACCTTTTCCGCGCCAGCGTTGGTCAGTGCGTCGATATACATCGGG
>JAAYXX010000235.1 GCA_012515695.1 Chloroflexota bacterium | reverse complement strand
TGCGCGCAGCCCCCAAGAATTCAATGTTCACTCTTTCACCCCGTGTTGCGATGATTACGACGATGACTCGCCCAGGCAAGCGCCTGCTCTATCGAGCGCCCGCTCTATCGAGCGCCCGCTCTATCGAGCGCACTTGTGGCGGGGGGTATGTCTCGCCGTGGCGTACCCATTCTACAGGCGATTGACGTTCCGCTCAAGTTTGGCAGCGACGATAGGCCCGTAGCCACCGACTACTAACTGCCCGCGCTTTCCACGGAAAAAAAGCCCTGGCGCACCTCTTGGCGCACCAGGGCTTTTATGTTCGCAGAGCAGGCTAGTTCTGCACCACCACCCGCACCCGGCAGGGCGGCGGGAAGTTGCCCGACTGGTCTACCACCGTAAGCTGGAGCCAGTAGACGCCGTTGGGCACTGCCGTCGTGTCAAACTCTTCCAGCACGCCGCCGCTCACCTGATTGTGGTGTATATCATTGATCACGTGCCAGGCAGAAGGGTCTTCGCCCTGACCAAACTCGACCTTGTAGAACTGGAACTGTCCATGCGCGGCTGAGCCATAGATCGCCACCCGGCCCGACAGAGAGGCATTCATACCAGGGCTGGTAATGCGGTTATTCGGGTCCGGGCAAGCCGCGGGCGGAGGCGGTGGCGTGTTCGTGGGCGGCGCCGGAGTGTCGGTAGGCTCGAGCGTAGCAGTGGGCTGTTGTTGCACCACAGTCGTAGGCGTTGACTCGACAGTCGTCGGCTCCAATGTCGGCGTTGGTACCTGGCGGGTCGGCACGATGATGCTCAACGTCGGCGTAGGGTCTGCAATCATTTCGATATCTACATTCGGCACCACGTAATACTTGAAACCGGTGATAATCACCGCCAATCCCAACATGACGCCAATGCCAGAGAGCGCGCGTCCCTCTTTGTGGGCCGCGACTTCTCTTTCGATGGTGAAAATAGTGTTGGACCGCTCGCTCCGCGCCAGGATCAAGCTACGCATATAGTACAGGATTAGCAATAAACAAAACGCGTATAGCCAGATCGAGTAGCGGTCAATGGCGTTGAACAGGAGGGTGATTATATGCAGCACGATAATGTTCCTCTATTGGGATCGACCGAGACGCTGCAACAGCCCTTCAATCAGTATAGTCAATACGGGTACTGCTCGTTGGGCCGTCTCCAGTACTGCCTCGTGCAAGGTCTGAATCTGTTCGGCGTTAATGGAATCTATGGTTGGATTGCTGATCAGGGAAATGCCCAGCACCCGCATTCCGGCATGACGGGCCACTATTACTTCGGGCACCGTGGACATGCCCACGGCGTCGGCGCCAATCAAACGCAAGAAACGAATCTCGGCGGGGGTCTCAAAGCTAGGCCCCCCCACCATCGCATAGACTCCTTCTTTCAGGGGTATCCCGTGTTGCTCGGCTTCTGCGTGGAGCATCTGCAAGAGTTGGGGGTCATACGCCCGCGACATATCGGGGAAACGCTCGCCCAGATCGTCGTCGTTGGCCCCCCGCAAGGGGTTGTTCCCGCTCAGTCCGGGCAGGTTCAGGTGATCGTTAATCGCCATCAGGTCACCGGCCTGCAAATCCTGGCGGATGCCCCCCGCCGCATTGGTAACGATGAGCGTGTTCACGCCCAACGCCTGCATGACGCGAATAGGAAAAGTAACCTGGGCCAGGGAATAGCCCTCGTAATAGTGCACCCGCCCCTGCATCAGGCACACCGTAACGCCCCCCAATTCTCCTAATATCAGACGCCCTGTATGGCCGACTACGGTAGAATGCGGGAAATGGGGAATATCCTGGTAAAGGAGTTGATCCGGTTGGGAAACTCGCTGGGCCAGCAGGCTCAGGCCCGAACCCAGGACCAGGCCGACTGTCGGTTTGTAGGTAGTGTGCGCTCGCACAAAATCGGCGGCCTGTAGGATGTCATCACGCGCAACGTGCTCCATTTGCACTAGCAACCTTTCTGATAATAGCACAACAGCCCGGCGGGGCAAACAATGGCTCTACCGGGCTTGCAGGGTGTTAGTGTGCCCGTGGATGGGCCTCGTCGTACACTTCGCGTAGCTTGTCCTGATTAAGTTGAGTGTACACCTGAGTGGTGGAGACATTCGCGTGGCCTAGCAGCCCTTGCACCTGTCGCACGTCTGCGCCACCGTTCAGCAGGTGGGTGGCAAACGAATGGCGAAGAGTGTGGGGGGTAACGGGCGTCTCGATGCCGACTTCTTCCACGTATTTCTTGATAATCAGCCAAAGCCCCTGGCGGGTCAGGCGGCGGCCACGATGGTTGAGGAACAGCGCCTTCTCTTTGTCATTCCGCAGCAGCTTGGAGCGGCCATCTCGCAAATAGTTCTCCAAAGCCTCTACCGCCCGTGGGTAAATGGGGATCACCCGCTCCTTGGCTTTGGACGATTTGTTCACACAATGCACACACCCCCCCGCCAGATCAACGTCCTCGACATTCACGGCGACTACTTCGCTGACGCGCATCCCCGTGGCATACAACATTTCCATCAGGGCGCTGTCGCGCAAAGATCGGCTGGAATCGTCCTTGGTGGGGGCTTTTAACAGGCGTTCTACTTCTTGCTCCGAGATGGCGCGGGGGAGATACTTGCGCACTTTGGGGGAATCCAGATCTACGCTGGGGTCCCGTTCGATAATTCCTTGCGTAACAAGGTGATGAAAGAAGGATTTGGTAGCTGCGACCTTGCGGGCTACAGTGGCCGAAGCATACTCCCGGTCCCACTTGAGACAGTTCAGGTAACCCACCAAATCGTCGTTCTTGACATCCTTCCAAGAATCCCTGCTTAGTTGCTCAGCCAAGAATTGTACGAACTGGCTCAGATCGTTACGGTAAGCTACAATGGTATTGTCAGAGTAACCCTTCTCAACTTGCAGGGATGTAAGGAAATCGTCAATTTGCCGTTGCATAACATCCTCTCCTAAGATTCTTGGCAATCAAAGATTCTTGGCGACATCAAGGCTGTATTACGAGTATTCTACCACCACTTTGCATAAAAACAAAAACGCTATCTAGCGCTTATGGCCGGGCTAGACTGCTCGATAGAGCGGATGGACAAAAATCTATTTCCGGCTACAATCTCTACTATCGGATGCAAACGGGCAGCGGATGGACCGGGCATTCCCGCAGGGTCCGCGAGATGTGCTGGGGCTGTACCGGATAGCAGACCGATTCTGGGCCTTTCGTTGCGGCGCTGCACCGCGCAACCCGTCGCGCAACGCTGCGGTATTCGTGGTGTTCCATTGGTTAGGTCAACGAGTAGATCAACGCCCATCGCTGGGTCATACCCTGGAGGAAAATCATGGATCTCTTTGCCAAGTGCTATAGCTTTACCCGCGCGGCAGAAGCACGCGCTTCGGGCTACTACCCGTATTTTATCCCCCTGGAAGATACCGAGGGAACCGAGGTCGTCATTGACGGCAAGCGCATGATCATGATTGGGTCGAACAACTATTTGGGATTGACCACCCACCCCAAGGTTCGCCAGGCGGCTATGGATGCTATCAAGCGGTATGGCCCCAGTTGCACCGGCTCGCGCTTTTTGAACGGCAACCTGGCCTTGCACAACAAGCTGGAACAAGACCTGGCGGATTTCCTGGGCAAGGAGGCCGGGCTGATCTTTAGCACCGGCATGCAGGTCAACCTGGGCACTATTTCGGCGCTGGTGGGGCGCGGCGATGTGGTCATCATTGACCGCGAAGACCACGCTAGCATCGTGGATGGCTGCTTGTTGAGCTTTGGCGAGACCAAACGCTACCGCCACAACGACATGGAGCATCTCGAGCAGGTTC
>JAAYXX010000234.1 GCA_012515695.1 Chloroflexota bacterium | reverse complement strand
TGCGGTGGCGGAATGGCTATAGTCGCTGGCCGACCCGATGCCGTACAGGCCGGGTTGGTCAGTGAACACTTTGTCGATGACCCAGCTTCCGTTGCGGCGCGTGCGGATGCAGCGAATCTCGGTAATCTTGGGCATGGTAACCTCCGTAGATGGGTGATTCTCGTGAGCCAACAGGCTCTCTTGTAGGCCAAACGCCGGGGAATGTCAAGCAGCCCGGAGGGGCGAGGGCGTGCTGTGCATGGGCGGGTCTGGAAGCTGCAATAAACGCCTATGATATTTCGACCAACTGGGTGTCATAGCAGCGTCAGGAGAATGTCAAGCTTGGGCTTGTGTTCCTGTGTATAGTGGGGCTGCGCCCCGATAGCCTGCCAGGGTCCCCGGTGACACGGATGGCAGGCTAGTGACGGGCGTTCGGTGTTGGGCCGGAAAAAGGGCCTGATCTCCCCAGAGGGCGAAGGTCTGGCAATCTGTCTACCATGTATCTGGTGGCGCTCTTGCGGGAAGAGGCTCGATGGCACGCCGAGCGAGAACCTTTTTGAGAGAGAGGAATCTGGAGAAAGGAGAGGGTGTGCATGGGTGTGGAAGGCGCGTGCATCTGAGCCGTCTGCCAGTGGTTGTCATTGAAGGCAGAGTCACTGCGGCTTGTAGTTAATCAACGCAAACTACATCGAGGTAAACACTAATGTTTGAAACCAGGAATCGTCGTGTAAGGATAGCCCTGCTCCTGCTGACGGCGTTGGTAGCCGTGAGTCTGGGGCCAAAGCTGTTGGTTGCGCGGGCGGCGCAGACCTACTATGTCGCGACCAACGGGAACGACTCGAACCCTGGCACGCAAGACCGCCCCTGGCGTTCGATCTCTAAAGCGGCGAACAGCGTGCAGGCGGGCGACACGGTCTATGTGCGGGGCGGAACCTACAACGAGACGGTGTATTTCCGGCGCTCGGGGCAGTCTGGCAGCCCGATCACGTTCAAAAACTATAACGGCGAAAACGTGACGGTGCGGGCGAAGGACTGGGTTGGCTTTCACCTGAATGCCAACTGGGTAGTGATTGACGGGTTCCGGGTGTTTGGCGCTGGCAGCCACGGCATCTTTATCACAGGGGCACACAACAACGTGGTGCAGAACTGTGAATTTGCCGAGTCCGGTTGGGCGGGCATCCAGTTCGGGGGCGATAATGGCGGAGCGTCAAACAACATTGTGCGCAACAACAACGTACACCACAACCGCCACGAGGGCATCTACCTGCGGGGTGGGCTGGAAGGCCAGTCGGGCATTCGCATCAGCAACAACGTGATCGAAAGGAACGACGTCCACGACAACGGGGATGAGGGCATCCAGAACACGGCGACGTTTGCGCCGCCTTATCCTGACGGCACGATCATTCGGGGCAACCTGGTACACAACAACGGGGGCAACTGGGGCGGCGGTATGGCCATCGGTGGCGACAACCTGGTGGTCGAAGGGAACGTCGTCTACAGCAACAACGGCGAAGTGGGTGGCATCTGGTTTGCCGACGCGAACAACGGCGTTGTGCGGAACAACCTGGTGATGAACAACCGGGGGACGTGGTCGTATGGGAACGGGGGCATTCACATCCACAACAGCTCGAACATGCAGATTGTGCACAACACGGTGGTGGGGAACAACGGAGCGGGCATCTATCTGCGGGATTCGCGGGCGGTGGCGAGGAACAACATTCTGAGCCGGAACGGGAACCAGTTGCGGATCAGTGGGGGGTCGTCGTCGGCGGATCGGAACCTGATAGACGGGGGGAGCGATGTGCAGGGGTCGAACCCGGTGCATGGCAGCCCGCAGTTTGTGAACCCTGGGATCGGGGACTATCACCTGGCGTCCACCAGCCCGGCGATTGACGCGGGCGCGGATGTGGGCGTGCGCAACGATATTGATGGCGGCAGCAGGCCGCAGGGGAATGGCTATGATCTGGGCGCGTATGAGTGCGCGGGGCAGAAACCGGCGCCCACGGCCACGCCGCAGCCGACGGCTACGAGCATACCGACGAGTGTGCCGACGGAGCCAGCCCAGCCGCCAGCGACGGCGCAGCCTACGACGGAACCGACGGCAGCACCCAAGCCCACGTTCGTTCCTTCTCCCGTTCCTTCCGAGCCTGCGGACGCGATCATCATTGACAATAGCGATAGCGGCTTCCAGGTGAGGTCCTCCGAGGATGGTTGGGAGACGTTCGAGTCGGCGGACGGAGCGCACTATGGCGGCTCGCACGCGTTCAACCGGCAGCGGGGAACTGGCAAGGATATGGCGAGGTGGTCCTTTAGCGTGCCGCAGCCGGGGATTTATGAAGTCTATGCGTGGTGGTGGGAGGGTAGCTGGCGCCCGGCAGACGTGCCCTACACCATCGCGCACGCGTTTGGGTCTAGCACCGTGCGGATGAACCAGCAGACCAATGGCGGCAAGTGGGTTCTGTTGGGGACGTTTGCCTTCCGCAACGACGGCCATGTCACCATTTCGGATAACGTGTCTGGCGGGCAGGACATTGTGGCCGATGCCATCAAGGTGCAACGCGTGGGCGAGTTGCGCTGGAGGTAGGCGGGCAGGTTGCAGCATCATCAAGAGCGGGGCCGAGATACATCATCGGCCCCGCTTTTTGTGTGTAGCCAATGTGCCGTCTGCCAGCGCCGCAATGCATCAACAAACAGATATGCGATTTGTGACAAGCAACAGGCATAGCATTGTCAGGAAAATGTCAAACTTGCGCCGGGGTTATGGGGTATAGTGGAGCCGTCTGTCTTGGGAGGTTTAAAATCTCAATCTGACCGTTATCGAGATTGGCACGGTAATCGGTTTGGAAAGGGCAGAGATGGACGCAACGTTCGTCTCGTAAGTGGGGGCTGGCAGACGAAAGCCACGCCCCTACTGGCCGAGTGAGGGAACCGAGTTCGCATAGTGCGGGAAGGGTTCTCGAGCGGAAAGCAGGAATCCCCTCGTTCGTCATGCGCCAGCAGTCTGGGC
>JAAYXX010000233.1 GCA_012515695.1 Chloroflexota bacterium | reverse complement strand
CCATCCCGCTGCTCTCCTTTCCTCCAAAAGCACTTACTTGCACTCAGGGCTAGCGGCCCAAAAGCAAACCATGTAATTATACCAGATAGATGGGATACGCCAAATGGCCTCCCGGAAGCACCACACTCGCGCTCCCCCGGCATCAGGCCACCAGGCAATCGCTTGAACATAGAATACTGTCGTCTTGATGGATAAGGGATAAAGAGCCGAAAATCATCCTAACGACACTAGCCGTAGAATGCGCCTCCCAAGATCCGTTCGGCAACGTCCGCAGTGACCGGGGCATAGTGGTCAAACTCCATGCTGAACGAACCACGCCCCTGCGTCGTAGAACGCAAATCGGTAGCATAGCCAAACATCTCGGCCAGCGGTGCACATCCTCGGATGGACTGTAGGCCACCCTGCAAAGGCTCCATGCCCTCGATGTTTCCCCGTCGGGCCGCCAGGTCTCCGATCACGTCGCCGGTGTTTTCCTCTGGCACTACGACCTCTACGCGCATCACAGGTTCCAGCAGGATGGGCTTGGCTTCGCGCACTGCTTTGTGAAATGCGATGGCCGCCGCGCTGTGAAAAGCGCTTTCCGACGAGATGCTCTCATCATACTGCCCGCCCACCAGGGTGATCTTGACGTCTACCATCGGATACCCCGCCAGGATGCCGCCCATCGTCGCCTCTTTTACAGAGGTTTCGATCACCGGGATGTAGATGGCCGGGATAACCTCAGGGCCGACGCGATTCTCAAACTGGATGCCCTCGCCCTTCGGCAAAGGGGCCAGCTCCAGAGTCACCGCGGCAAACTGGGGTTTCCCCGCGCGCGGCATGGTGAACTCGCCTTCTGCGCGCACCCGCTCGGTAACCGTTTCCCGATAGGCCACCTGTGGGCGGCCCACCTTGGCAGCTACGTTGAACTCGCGGGTGAGACGCTCTACCAGGATTTCCAGGTGCAGTTCGCCCATTCCAGAGATAAGCGTCTGACCGGTGTTCTCGTCCGTAGACACCCGAAATGTGGGGTCTTCTTCTGACAAGGACTTTAGCGCGGTAGACAGTTTTTGCTCATCCGCCGCCGTGCGCGGCTCGATGGCGACATAGATCACTGGTTCGGGGAAGCGAATCGTCTCCAGGACAATCGGCGCAGCCGGATCGCACAAAGTATCACCCGTGAAGGTGAACTTTAAGCCGCCGACGGCACAGATATCACCTGCAGAGACTTGATCAGCCTCTTCCCGGTGGTTCGCGTACATATGGAGCAAACGCCCGATGCGTTCTTTTTTAGACTTGGAGACATTAAACGTAGAGGAGTTGGACCGAAGAGTGCCGGAATACACGCGCATGTAGGCCAGCCTTCCGACGAAGGGGTCCGTGACGATCTTGAACACGAGCGCGGAGAACGGCTCGTTTGGATCGGCGTGACGCATCTCCTCGGCCCCAGAGGTAGGATGATCCCCGTCAATCGGGGGGATATCCAAAGGGGATGGAAGGTAATCCACGATGGCATTCAGAACCGGCTGTATCCCTTTGTTACGCACAGCCGCCCCGCACAACACCGGCACCAACGCGCCGGACAGGGTGGCTTTTCTCAAACCGCTCCGTAACTCCTCAGGGCTTAGTTCTCCCACTTCGAGATATTTGGTGAGCAAGACATCGTCTGTCTCGGCGATTATCTCAACCAAAGCCTCGCGTTTTTCCTCAACCAGGTCTTGCAGGTCGGCAGGGATCGCTTGACGCTCCACCGCCTGGCCCATATCATCATGATATACCAGCGCGACCTGGTCAATAAGGTCTATTACGCCTGCGAAAGAAGACTCGGCCCCAATGGGAACCTGTATCGCAACAGGTACAGCTTTCAGACGTTCGCGTATCATCTTGACGCAACGCCAGAAGTCGGCTCCCGTTCTATCCATCTTGTTAATGAAACAAATTCGCGGAACGTGAAAACGATCCGCTTGCCGCCAGACGGTCTCTGACTGCGGCTCCACTCCGTTCACCGCATCAAAGACCACCACTCCACCGTCGAGCACTCGCAAACTACGTTGCACCTCAGCGGTGAAATCAATGTGACCCGGCGTATCGATAATGTTAATCCGATGGCCTTGCCAGAAACAAGTTACCGCAGCGGATACAATAGTGATCCCGCGCTCTCGCTCCTGCGCCATCCAGTCGGTGACGGTTGTCCCCTCATCGACATTCCCCAAGCGGTGCGTTCTCCCAGCGTAGAACAGAAAACGCTCCGTTGTCGTCGTCTTGCCCGCGTCAATATGGGCAATGATACCGATATTCCGAGTCCGCTCTAGTCCTGAACCTGGTTCCGTCATGTCTGTCATCTCTTGCACTCCAAAAGGGCACAAGACCCACCAGACAGAGAGACAGGCCCATACGGATCTCGGCCTACGCGTGGCGCCCCATCAATAGCGGGCTTACCAACGGTAATGGGCAAACGCCTTGTTGGCCTCGGCCATACGATGCGTATCTTCGCGCCTTTTCACCGCGTTGCCAGTGTTCCCGGCCGCATCCAATAGCTCATCGGCCAATCTCCGCGCAAACGTCTTCCCTGGGCGACTCCTGGCAGAACTCAAGATCCAACGCACTGCCAAAGACATCCGCCGATGCGCGCTCACTTCCATGGGAACCTGATACGTTGCACCGCCGACCCGCCTGGGCTTAACCTCAATCGTCGGAGACGCGTTCCGAATAGCCTGCTCAAAAGTCTCTAGAGGATCTTTGCCTGTACGTTCTGCGATGATATCCATCGCGTCGTATACCAATCCACGCGCCAAACTCTTTTTACCGCTCAACATGACTTTATTGATAAAGGTGGCCAGCATCTCACTATTGTACTTGAGGTCCGGCTGAACCTCTCTACGCTCTGGCCGGTAACGTCTCGGCATTCTCCATACCTCCACAAGCCGCTAAGGCATCAGTCTATTTTCCATGAGTTGATTGTACTTGAAGCCAGGCGCAACCACCTCACCGCCGCACAGCACGAATCTGCCTACTTCT
>JAAYXX010000232.1 GCA_012515695.1 Chloroflexota bacterium | reverse complement strand
TCTCCTTGTGGATGCTGGGCCATCCCAAGCCCCTGACGGTCACCGCCAACCTGTACGCCAAATTTGGCCCCAGAGCCAAAGGGTTGGGCACCTGGGGTATTGACCATTTTCCGGCGGGAGCGCGGTTCGACGTGGATGATCTGGCTACCGCGTTCATCCGGTTCGAGGGGGGCATCACCCTGCTGCTAGAGGTGAGCTGGGCCGGTCACTCGACCCCCGGCCATCGCCTGCAAATAATGGGCACCGAGGGCGGCATCGAGGTAGACCCCAGAACGTTCGGACGCGAGCGCCCCGTGCACGTCTTTATCGAGCAGGACGGCGAACTGGCCGAAGAGGAACTGGCGATTGACCCGGCCGTTGGCTCGTCCTACCAGCGCGAGATTGCTGCCTGGCTGCAAGCCATCGAGGCGGGAAGCAGCCCGCTGGTCGCGCCGGAGCAAGCTGCCCTGGCCGTCCAGATTACCGAGGCCATCTACCAGTCGGCGGCTACAGGCAAGGAAGTAGCCATCAATTCCTGATCGAGCGTCGCGACGGATGCACAAGGGGCAAGCGACCCATTGGGCGGTTCTGCCGCCCCTTGTGCATTCTGTCCAAGATTATAGTTCCTTTTATCGCTTGGGTTTTCCCCGCCCTGATATCCTGCCTCATTCCCTACCTCCTGTCAGCCCTCACAAGGCAAAGTGCATCTTTACGCGAGCTTTGTTCCCCAATGCGAGATATAGGCAAAAATGCGTATGTCCGCAATCCTCTGGCTTCTTCTCATATATTGTATTCCGTTAGAGCGCACATTGACTTTATGGGCGTTTTGATATACAATGTTTATGGGATATTTGATGCTAGCGGCATTGCGTTGATACAAAGATATTGCTCCGATTGTTTGTATGCTTTCCGGCGCCTTTCTGCGTGACTTTGGGCCCGAAATGTGCCAAGAGCGTGATTTGTAAGCTTTGTTCATCCGATGCTGCATGGTATCTAACAGAAATTGGGGGGAACAATGAATCAGGACACACTCTTGAATGTAAAGCAGGTTGCAGAGTACCTGCAGCTCAAAGAGTCTACGATCTACTCGTGGGCTCAGGACGGTAAAATCCCTGCCATCAAAATCGGGCGGACTTGGCGTTTCCGTCGTTCGGATCTCGATGGGTGGCTGGAGCGTCACCTCAAGGGAGAAGATGACCTCGATTTCGAAGAGGCCGAATAATTCTCCGCGATCGTAAATTGACTGATGAGACATCCAGGGGTGCCGTACAAACACCCGGATGCTTCGTTGGCCCAAAGGCCCGCAGTGTAGAGACTTAACGCGAAACGCAGCGGACGTCAAGGAAACTGGGGAAGGGTACCGACTGATCGGTACCCTTTTTCAGTTTTGACGCCGTCAAGATTGACGCCGTCAGAATTGACGCCGCAAGCCCCCCCCGTTACAATGCCCCCTGAAGGCACTCTCTTATCTCGCTCGTAGGAGGCAGCTCAACGATGGTCCCCTTTGATCCTCGCCTGTTCCAACGCCCAGAACCCACCGGAACGCGTCGCCGACAAGTTGTGGAAATCCTGCAAGCGGCGCTGGAAGCCGTAGATCCCGCCGTGGCTGTCCTCAGACACCTGCGGCGAGAGGGCGACATCCTCTGGGTGGGCGATGCGCGCTATGACCTCGCCGAGTACCGACACATCTATGTGGTGGGCGCGGGCAAGGCGGGCGCTCCGATGGCCCAGGCCGTTGAGCAGGTGTTGGGAGACCGTATTACCGCCGGGCGGATCAATGTCAAGTACGGCTACACGCTGCCCACGCGCACCATCGAGCTTACCGAGGCGGGCCACCCCATCCCCGATCAGGCGGGCGTAACCGGCGCGCAGCGCATCGCCGAGTTGGTCAGCCAGGCTCAGGAAGGGGATTTGGTGCTCTGCCTGCTGTCGGGTGGCGGCTCGGCCCTGATGAGCCTGCCGGTGGAAGGGGTCAGCCTGGACGATATGCAGGCATTGACCGACGCCCTTTTGCGCCGGGGCGCGGTAATCAACGAGATGAACGCCCTGCGAAAGCATCTGGAACAGATC
>JAAYXX010000029.1 GCA_012515695.1 Chloroflexota bacterium | reverse complement strand
TGCTGCTCGACCCCGCCTGCGAGTTGAACACCTTTGGCGATGCGGTCAAGATCGGCTGGGCCTGCGACGAAGAAAAATTCTTCTGGCTGGAAGACCCTTATAAAGACGGTGGGATATCCCAATTCGCCCATAGAAAGCTGCGTCAAATCATAAAAACCCCACTGCTCCAGACAGAACACGTCCGCACGCTGGAACCCCACGTCGACTTTGCCATCGCCGACGCGACGGATTACCTGCGGGGCGACATCGGCTATGACGGCATTACCGGCGTGGTGAAACTGGCCCATGCAGCCGAAGGTCTCGGCCTGGATGTCGAAATGCACGGCCCTGGCCCAGCCCAGCGCCACGTGATGACCTCTATCCGCAACACAAACTTTTACGAGATGGGCCTGGTCCATCCCAAGTGCGAAGGCACGGTCGTCAACGTCTACACCGATTACCAGGATGGCCTGCACGCTGTGGACGAAAAAGGGTGCGTGTATGCCCCCGAAGGCCCCGGCCTCGGCGTAACCCTGGATTGGGAGTATATCCGGGCACACACAACGAACGTGTTCAAGATCGACTAACCGCTCAACAACCAAACTGGACCGCTCGACATGCAAGCCGGGCGGTCCAGTTTGATTTTTCGCGGACCTGAAGCCGTCTTTTGACTGGTCAGAAGATCAACGTGCTATAGTGTTGGGCATCTATTTGTGGTATCGATACGGATTTGATCTCACCGAAGAGCAGTTTTTAGAGATGCTCCAAGTCTGGAATATGGCTGGCCTCTATGAGGAAGAATCCACCAATGAATAACCTAAACCAATCTGATGGTATGAAGAGAAGGCGAAAAACCGTCTTAATAGTGCTATTTTTCTTGCCATTCGCTTGGTGTATGTCGACCACACTCTTGGCGACAGTGGGATTGCAGTTTGCTCGATCGCTCAGTTGGGGTAAACCCCCTCCACCACGTTTAGAGCCTGAGGAGCTTCTTCTGCCAGTTGATACTTTTCCAGATGCATGGCAAGCACAGCCAATTGTCACAGGCAGAAAAGCTATGAATTACTTTATGGGCCAATATGATGCTGCAATGAGAGAGTATCTCTCTCCCGTTAAACATGAGCCTATCCGGAGTGGGATTTCGCATGCTGTAGCTCGGTATCGAACGGAAGAGGATGCACACCGAAACTATCTTGACCTGAAGAAGAGTTGTTCCGGGAATCTCGACTCTTGGCCCGAGTTACAGGCTTGGCAGTTTGCCCCACCCCACGCGAGCGAGTATTGCCTTGATTTTGCCCTTGAGAGTCAAGGTGGTGTGCAGATTGGTCGAGCATATTTCATTGCGCGTTATGAACGATATATATCAGATTTGGTGGTAGTAGCCTATACGAAAGATATCAGTCCAGAACAAGTTAAGGAGTTGTTTTTAGCTGTGGATGACACGTTAGCCCAAGTATTTATCAATTAGGACCTAGAGGCTGTTATGTGCTCATCCGGTATGGCGGGCGCAAGGTCGCCGCGCCATGCATGGCGATGTGCAGCGGGTCGTTGACCTTCCTCTACGCCGACCACCTGACCTCGACCACCAACAGCAACGGCGCGCGGCAGCAGGCTGAGGTTGCTCCCTGTCCACACCCCTATATCGCCTCTGCCGATATTTGTGGTATAATATGCGTCGAATGAGTTGTATCTTTACCAGAGCAGGGCAGGCATTACATCCTTTACCCCGCCAAAGCCGCCCTGCGCGTACCGATGGACCGGTCTACCCGCTCCCCCACCATCGCCTCGCCCCTCTTTGTCGTTCTTTGCTCGCACGCTGCCCCCTCGCCTATCCTTTTGCGCGCCTGCATCTTTGCACTGCGTCAGCCGCTACGCTCCCACACCGGCCCGTGGTCATGCCACAGCCATGCGAGAGGATAGAACCGTGGAGCAGGCTCCATCCGTTCGTGAGCGTTCAGAATGGACGACAGGCCAAGTGGTCGCGGCCACCTTGCTCGTGGTGGCCCTCGTCGCCACCTTCTGGCTCGTGTACCATCTGCGCCTGGTCATTCTCACCCTGTTCCTGGCCATCCTGCTCAGCATCGCCATCCGCCCCGGCGTCGTGTGGCTGCGCACCAGAGGCGTTTCCCGCGCAATGGGGATCATCCTGATCTATGTGACCCTGTTCATCGTCTTTGCCGGGCTGCTACTGCTGGTAGTTCCCCGGATCGTCACCCAGACTATCGCCCTGATCAATCAGTTACCCATCTGGTACCAGGGACTACGCCAGCTCCTGCTCGAATCTGAGAGCGATTTCCTGCATCATCTGGCCGAGGAACTCCCCGCCCAACTTCCCATCGAAGCCCTCGTGCAGCCAAGCCAGGGGCAAAGGTTGGCGAACCTGAGTCAATCGGTGGCCTATGCCCGCGCCCTGGGTTGGGGCATTCTGATTACCCTGGCGACCTTTGGCGTGGCCTTTTTCTGGACGCTGGAAGGGAGGCGCATCGTTCAATATGCCCTGCTGTTCGTCCCTATGGACAACCGGGAAAAGATCGGCGATTTGATCCCGGAAATCTATATCAGGGTGGGAGGGTATGTGCGGGCACAAGCGCTGCTCATGCTATCCATTGCCCTGCTGGCGCTGATCGCCTATGCCCTGATTGGCCTGCCCTACGCGCTGGTATTGGCGTTGTTTGCCGGGCTGCTAGAGTTGGTTCCCGTCGTTGGGCCAGCACTCGGCGCGGTGCCCGCTCTGGCCGTGGCCCTGACTGTGGACTCTTCACGGTTCGTCTGGGTAATCATCGCCACACTAGCCATTCAGGCATTCGAGAATACCACGCTGGTGCCCCGGATCATGCACAAGACAGTGGGTGTAAATCCGGTAGTCACGCTGGTCGCCCTGGCA
>JAAYXX010000231.1 GCA_012515695.1 Chloroflexota bacterium | reverse complement strand
TGATGACGATGGCCTTCTCCACGGTGGTAGGGGTGGGTTTTGGAATCCTGGCTGCCATTAAACAGGGCACCTGGATAGACAATCTGAGCACCCTCTTTTCCCTATTCACTATGGTGGTGCCTGCCTTTGTCTTTGTCGTACTGCTCCAATACGTGGTCTGCGTTCGTCTGGGCTGGTTGCCCACCGGTGGCTGGTCAGGCCCCAAATACTGGATTCTGCCCGTGCTGGCCAACAGCCTTGGCCCCATCGGCATCCTACAACGCTATACCCGCTCCAGCATGGTGGAATTGATGCGCTCTAACTATGTGCGCACCGCGCGGGCAAAAGGGATGCGCGAGCGCACAGTGATGCTGATTCATGTGTTCAAGAACGCTCTCACGCCGGTGATTACCGTCGGCGGTCCTATGGCTGCCAGCATGATGACCGGCTCGCTGTTCGTAGAAGGCATGTTCCGCGTGCCAGGCATCGGGATGTATTCGCTGACGGCCATCGGCAACCGCGATTACCCCATGATCATGGCCAATACGCTGGTCTTTAGTACCGTCATCACCCTGGCCTACCTGGGCACCGACATCATCTACGCGTTGGTTGACCCCAGAGTCAGCTATACGAGGGGAAAGTGATATGACCGCAATTGCAGATACCCTGGCCAAGACTACCAAACAAAGACAACGCTCTGCTTTTTCAGATTTCTGGTTCCGCTTTCGTCGTAACAAAGTCGCCATGCTGGGGTTGGTGGTGATCATTCTCGAAGTCCTGATGGCTATCTTTGCGCCATATCTCACCCCTTACGATCCCATCAAGCCCGACTACTCGCAAGCCTGGGGGTTCCCCAACAAGGCGCATATCTTTGGCACAGATGACCTGGGGCGCGACGTGTTATCACGCCTGATCTATGGCTCGCGTGTGTCGGTGAGCATTGGCTTTATCAGCCAGATCGTGCTGCTGCTCATCGGCCTGCCCCTGGGGGCAATGGCCGGATTGCTGGGCGGGTGGTTTGACTTTTTGGTGATGCGCCTGATTGACATCATTTCCTCGGTGCCGACGATCTTTTTCTACATCTTGATGATGGTAGCCCTCGGCCCGGGTTTTCAGAATATTATCATCAGTATGTCGGTAACTGGCTGGATCGGCATCGCCCGTCTGGTGCGTGGGCAGGTGTTGTCGCTCAAGCAGACGGACTATGTGCGGGCGGCGCAAGCGATGGGCGCGGATACCAAGCACATTGTGCTAAAGCATATCGTGCGCAACTCGCTTAGCCCGGTGATCGTCAACTTGACGCTGGGCGTGCCCGGAGCCATGTTCACAGAAGCAGGGTTGAGCTTCCTGGGATTGGGTATTCGTCCGCCTACGCCTTCCTGGGGTCAGATGATCGGCCAGCATCAGGGTTATGTGCAGACCTTCTGGCACCTGACGGTCTTCCCGGCGCTGATCATGGCGTTTACCATGTTGGCCTGGATGGTGGTCGGGGATGGCATTCGAGACGCGTTGGACCCTTCCATCCAAGTATAATGCTCTGGCGGCATTATCGCTCTTATATAGAAAGCAGATCGGGTCAATATGGCCCGATCTGCTTTTTTGCCAGCCGCAACCCGTATTCCGACTGGGTCGGCTAGAAATTGCGCGTGCCAAACCCGTAAAAGTGCTCCTGGCGAATCTGCCACTCTTCAGCCTGGCCCAGCAAACGCAGATGCTCCTCGCCCTGCACAAACGGATCATCTAGCCGCTGCAACCAGCCTTGCAGCTCTTGCTCCAGGTCGCGAGCCAGCGCCTCATGGCCGGGCCGCAACATCAGATTGTCGAGCTGGTAGGGGTCGGCCTGGTTGTCGTATAGCAGCGCCCCTCCTTGCAGCCACCGGGCATAGGTATAACGCTCGGTACGCACGCCCCGCCAGGGCTGCCAGTTCGCTCCCTGGTCGAACGAGACATATTCCCCGATCAACACTGACGAAGGCCGCTCTGCGCTGCTGCCCAGAATCGCCCCGCTCAGGTCGAGGCCGTTCATCGTTTCCGGCACGGGCACCCCAGCCAGTCCCAGCAACGTGGGGGTGTGGTCTGCCACGCTAATGAGCAGATCTTGCATCTGGCCCTCGGGCAAATGGCCCGGCCACCGCATAATCAGCGGGATATGAATGCTCTCGTCCCAGGGTTGCTGCTTGTTGCGTCGCCCGTGCGACCAGAGCATATCCCCGTGGGCGGCGGAGAACACGAGCAGGGTGTTTTCGGCCAGGCCCAGCCGATCCAGGGCTTCCATCAGCCGCCCGACGTTGCGGTCTAGTGCTGTCACATGGGCCAGATACCCGGCGATGCTTTCCCGGTCAGCCCCCTCGGCGTTCAGGCGCAGGGGCACTTGATCGGGCGGGTACATATCCAAGAACTCTTGTGGCACGAGGCGATAGGGATCGTGAGGCGGCCCCCAAGAGAGGAACAGGCAGAAAGGCTCGTCCCGATAACGCTCCATGAAGCCGATAGCCTGATCGGTCTGGATGTCGGCGTCATAGCCCTCGGCGCGTTTGACATCAGGGCAATCATCCTCGAACCATTTGCAGTCGAAATAGTTGTGATTGCAGTTGTACGCCGCCCAATAGTCGTCAAAGCCGTGGCGGCGGCGGCCCGGCGGGGTGAACATATGCCGAGAGATGCCGTCCAGGTGCCATTTGCCCACATAACCCCGACGATAGCCCTGCTCTTTGAGTACGTCGGCTATGCTGATCTCGTCTTCGGGCAAGCGCAGGTCGTTGGCGATACAGCGGCAACTCCAGGCGTGCTTGCCGGTAATCAGCGACCCACGGCTGGGCGTGCAGACGGGCGTGTTGGCAAAAGCGTTACGGAACAACACGCCCTGCTGGGCCAGCCGGTCAAGGTTCGGCGTCTGCACCGGGTCATCGTGCAAGCAACCAATGCTCATGGAACGCATCTGGTCGGCAAAGACGTAGAGGATGTTTGGCTTGTCAGACATGGACGATTCCTCCTGAAAGAGTGGCCCGACAGAATGAGCGTCCGCAGCCCCGCCTGTTTGGTTTTCACGATCAAGATGAATTGGCGCTCTGGCAGCGGGCCGTTGGCTTGGCATGACCTATTCTACCATGAAACGCCGCAACGCGCCCACGCCAACGCTCGCCAGAGCGCCGCCCTTGTTGCCCTGGCCGCGAAAAGCTAGTCCATCCGCTCTTCCTCCACCGGCAAGTCCTCCTCTACGGTGGACCCTTCCTCGCCCGACCGTTCAACGATCTGCACCGCCTCATCCACCGGATGCCGCTCTACTATTTCGGCGCCTTTTTCCTCTGGTCGCCGCTCCACCGTCCGCACCGCTTCTTCCACCGCCGTTTCCCGCGCCCTATCCTCGCGGCGCATGTCGAGCGCGTTGATCAGCGCGACAATGCCCCCCACAATGCTCAAGACGCCTCCGATGATGATGATGGCGAGCGTTGAGACAAAGGGCGCGACGATCAGCGCGACACCCAGCAGAACGGCCAGCGCGCCCAACGCGGCCATTCCCCAGCCGCCGCCACGCGCAGCACCCACCAGCAGCACCAGCCCGGCGATAAAGCCGTAAATCCCCAAGACCCAGGTTAGCGTCGTCGGGACGAGTGCCCCGCTCCACAGGGGGTGGCCGATAACGAGAAACCCGACGATAACCCCCAGAATGCCGGAAACCAGCTTCCATGCCTGCAGGCGCGGATTCACGAACATGCTGACAAGACTGAGTACCCCAGAGATCAGCCAGTACCAGCCCAAAGTCTGGACAAAGAACCCGAGGTCGGCCCCTGGCGCGGTGAGCATAAAGATCCCCACGAGGATGGCGCCGAGGCCCTGCAAGAGAACCAACCACCACGGATAAACAGTATTCCGCATACTTGGCGTTTGCGCTATCATAGTCTTTCCTTTGTGCCCCTTTTCTAATAGTCTTCCTCGCCGCACAATCAGCCAGATAGAGGGACGGCGTTCTGTTAAGGAGCAAAAAAAGCCGCAGGGGTCTTGGCCCTGCGGCAGTAAGTCGCAATCTGGTGATATTCTGCCGCCTCATCCAGGAGCGACGACCGCGGCAATGATTCTATGGGGGAAATGTACCACGATAGGGCGATTGCGTCAAGCCAGTATTAGCGCCATCGCGTAGGCAGTTAAAACTGCACCAACGTTTGCGAAGCCCACCTTCGTGGGCTACAGATGAACCTGCGAAGGCAGGTGCGCCATGTATGGCAACGCAATCGGTTGCTGCGGTTTCAACCGCCGGGTATGCGCCTTGGAAAGAAGGGGATTGGACCGCCGCCATCCTTGGCGGCTTATAATTATGCCGGCTGGAAGCCAGCGGTCCGATTATACGCGCCATCGCATAAGCAGTTAAAACTGCACCAACCACTGCAAAGCCTGCCTTCGCAGGCTAGGGAGCCAGTCCACGAAGGTGGACGCACCAGCAAGCTGGCGATGCAACGGTTGCTGCGGTTTCAACCGCCGGGTGTAGGCAGCAGATTGCCCTACGCCCGCAACACCCACCAGACATCCCGCCCCCGAAAGCCACACCGGCGGTATAGCGTCTCGGGGCGCGTCGGGTTCTGCGCCTGGCCGCTCACCGTGGTGAACGCGGCACGGCCCGCCAGCCGGGCCAGCAACTCGAACACCAGGGCTTGCCCCAGCCCCTGGCGGCGATAGGCGGGCAACACCTGTATCCATTCCAACGACCCCTCGCCCACGGCGCGGTCCAATTCGGCAATCCCCAGGCCCACCGGCTTGTTCTGGCGCGTATCCACCGCCCAGACCCACAACGTCGGGTCAAAGGCGGCTTGCTGCGTCCAGCCCTGCACCCACTCAGCGGAAAAGTGCGGGTCGCCGTAGCACTCGCCGATCAGCCGGGCGACGGCCTCGACTTCCCGCCCGGCATCCACCTGCACCAGGGCGAACGTTGGGGGCAATGGGGGCCGCACCTGCACAGGGCCGGTGTGCATCAGGCGAAAGTAGGGCGTGCGGCTGGTGAAATGCGCCGCCTCAACTGCCCGCGGGTCCAGAAAATCCTGATGAATCAGGGCGAGGCTCAGGGAGGCCAGCCGCTCCGTCGGGATGCTGGCTCCGTTGCGGTCCCGATCCCAGTAGAGGAATAGCTCCTGCGCGCCCCACGCCTCCAGGTGCGCCACGCGGCTGCCCTGCATCTCGTGGCGCGTCTCCAGGCGTTCCATCTGGGCCAGCGTCTTCCAGAGCGCGTTGGGCAACACCTGGCAGGGGTTCTCGCGATAGGCAGCGAGCAGCGCGTCGTAAAAGGTCAGCGTCTCGATACCAGGCAAAAGGCACCTCATCATACACTCATCGGCGGCTACACCGTCTGGCCCAGCTTGACGGCCTGGCCGAGTTGCATACGCACCAACAGCGCCACCAGCCCGGTCATCGTAAAGAGCAGCAGCACCCCAAAGATGATATACACCTTGGTAATATCGCTCCAGGCGATCAGCACGTCAAAAGGCGGTACCATCGGGTGCGCGCCGGTGCGTACCTGCAAAAAGGGGATAAACAGCCTGCTGGCCAGCACGCCCAGCGCCGTGCCAGCCCCCACCCCCGACCCGATCAACAAGATTTGCTCGATGCTCAAGTAGGCCACCAACTGCTCCCGCGACAGGCCCAACGGGCGCAGGATGCCCAGCTCAATAGCCCGCCGCCGCAGCGATAGCAGCGAGTAGAGCAGGAACCCAAACGCCGTCAGCAGCGCCGACCCCACAAACCCCACCGATAGCAGCCCCAGCGTGCCCTGGCGTTCGGGGCGCTCCATCTCGCGCGCGATGATCGTGCGCGCATCGCGGAACGTCTCCGCCCGAATCCCCAGCCCCTCCACATCGCGCACAATGTTCTGCGGCGGCACGGCGGGGTCAGTACGCATCAGCACGCTATGGGGATACATGCCGCCCACCTGATCAAAGAGGTAATCCAGGTTGGCGACGAAAAAGGGGCCATCCTTCGGGTAAATCGTGGGGAATAGCTCCACCACGCCAGCGATAATCACCGGCATGAGCGTCTTGTGCGGCCCCAACGACACCTGCAAATTGATCTGATCTCCCACCGCCAGCCCATATTCTGCAAGCACCGTCGGGGGGACCAGAATGGCGTTCTGGTCAACGGCCAGCCGGTTCAACACCTGCCCCAGAGATTCCGGGGCGAAATCGCGCCGGAAAAAGGCCGTTTGCTGAAAGGTCAGCCGGTCAATGCCCACCACGCGCCCGCGAATCTGCCGCCCGCTCAGCGGCATCAGGGCCTCGTACACCGCCATGCGCGTGGCCGAGCGCACGCCTTCGATTTGCAGGTGCTCCTCGATGGTCGGGTAGTATTGCGCCTCCGCCGCCCCACCCAACACGAGCGACGTCCACGCGTCGGCATCTTCGGATTCGCTCCCCTCCCAAACACGCAGATCAGCGCCCACCTCGTAATAGGCGCGGTCGTAAAAGCTCTGGTCGAGCGTCAGCGCCATAGACGCCGTAAAGCACGACAGCCCCAACGTCAGCGTGGTAAGCAGCACGGGCGCGGTGTATTGCGTCCAGGAGCGGGCCAATTGCCCCAGCGCCAACTGGGGCGCGATGCCCGGCAACCATTGGGCGATATAGGCCAGCAGCCGCATCACCAGCGGCAACAGGCGCATGCATATCAAAGAGAGGGCAAACACGAACAGAGTGGGCACCAAAAAGAGCAGCGGGTTCTGGAACGGGTCGCTTTCCGCCTCGCCCAACTCTAGCCCCAGAACGGCAATAGACCCCTGTATCTTGAGCAGATAGTAGCCATACAACGCCACGCCCAGCAGCAGAAAATCCACCAGGAACCGTTGCCACCAGGGCGCACGCAGCGAGCGGGCCACGTCGCGCTGATAGCTGGTGATGGTGAAATTGCCGGCGCTCAACGCGGGCAGCAGGCTGGCGATCATGGAGACAGCCGCCGCCAATAGCCCCACCTGCAAGCTGAACCGAGAAAAGTTCAGCGACAGGTTCGGCCCCGGCTCAAAAGCCAGGAACGAGCGGCTATGGCCCATGATCTGCGCCACGGCCTGCCCCAGCAAGGGGCTGAGGGCCAGCGCGATGCCCCCCAGAATCACCCATTGCAGCAGATAAACGCCGATAATCTGCGTGTTGGACGCGCCCCGGCTACGCAAGACGGCGATCTCGTTGCGCTGGCGCTGCACCATCAGGCCCGCCGTCAGCACGTTAAAATACAACACCACCCCAACGATGGGGATGGCAAAGGCATACAGCAGGATGGTGATTAGCCGGGCCTTGTCTTCATAGACCTTGAGATTTACTTCGGGCGACTGGTCCAGCATGACCCCGTCGAGATAGGTGTTCAGGGCGCTACGCACGGTAGTGATGCGCTCCATGAGACCGGGCACGTCCTCGCTGCGTACCCCGCTGCCGTCAAAGACCAGATACCAGGTGGCCTGATAGACCGGCTCGTTGAGCGCGGGCGCGACATGCGCGGTGAACGTCTCCTCGCTGAGCATCAACGTGTTTTCCAGATAGCGTTCTCTGGTGAACCAGTACGGGTCGCGGAGGTCGCGGGGCCGCCATACCCCCGCCACGCGCACGGGGATTTCGGCGACGCGAAAGTCGGTCACGCTGCGCGCTTGCAGCAGCAACACCTCACCGATGCTAAAGCCGATCTTGTTGGCCTGCGACTCCATCACCAGCACGTCCAGCGGATCGCCCTCCGCAGCCGGTGGAGCAGGCAGCGCCCCATCCACAATATCAACGTGGTCGAACAGGTCGCTGGCAAACCCCAGCGACATCACGCCCAGGGATTTGGGCGGGGCGGGGCGCTCGTCCTCCTGTTCGCTCGCCGTTGCGTAACGCGTCGGGTCGGCGGGATAGACAGACATCAGGCTGGTGGCCGCAAAGCGCACCGGCAATTTCAGCGGGAGGCCGATCTGGTCGGGGCAATACTCCTCAAAGAACGCATCCCCGGTTCGATATTCCTCCCAGCTCACCGCGCCGTCGAGCAGTCCGTTATAGGTAAAGCGAAAGGCGAACGGGGTAAAGCGGAAGCTGACGGCGCTGGATTCGAGTTCGCTCCATAGCAGGCGGTGGATAATGCCATCGGCGTACAGTGGGATGCTCACCACCAGACTGACGCCCACGATCACGCTGAGGGCGGCCCCGATGGTCAGGCCCATGTTCCCCAACAGGCGACGGGCGGCAAACAGCAGCATAGAGGGCAGCAGTTGGGCCACACGCGCTCCCCGCGACCGCTGACCCCAGTTTGCCGTTGATCTCGCTTTGGGTGGCGGTGTCTCGATCTTTTCCCTCCCCGCTTGCTCATGGTGATCCAGGTTCTGTTGCGCCAGGGGGGCGCGCGCTGGTTCGCTCTCCTGGGGGTTCAAGGGCGGACGGGTAGCCGCGCCTTGCAGGCGCGCAGGCCCGCGTCGGAATGGCGCGCCTGCAAACTGTCCCTGGGGGAGAGGGGGACAATCAGGGGGCGGCGGGTGAGAAGGTCCCCCCCCATCGGTGGGCGGCGGGGCCTGTTCCGCAGGCAAAGGTCCGGCAGCCGAGAGGGGCTTCTCGACGCCCTCTTTGACGGGTTCAGAGGCGGCCAGGTAGCCGCGCCTACAGACTGTCCGCCCTTCGACGGGCGGGGCCAGCAGCAGGGCGTCGGATTCGGGCAGGCTGCGCCAATGCGGGGCCGCCCGCTCCAGATAGAGGGAACGCAACCACGCGGCGGGAGCTTGGGCCGCCAGCAGGTTCCCCAGCCGCTCCTGCCAAAAAGCCTCCCAGCGAGCCGTGTGCTCCCGCCGTAGCCGATCAAAAGACGCGTCCGTCAGACCATCCAGCAGCGCGTTGACCCGCTCGCCCGCGATGCCATCCGGCGACCAGGCGGCGGCGCTGGCTGCCAGGAGCAGGGCCGCCTTTCCCCCGGCGTCTATCAGCAGGCTGCCCTCGTTGGCGTCATCGGTCACACTCTGCGGGCTGGGCTGGGGGGCGCGCACGGCCAGCGCCGCCGAGCAAGAGTAATCCCCCGCAGCGTAGCGTTGCACGAGGGTCAGCCCGTGGGTGTGGCGCTGCAAAGCATAGGGGGGATGCGCCTGTCTCTGGTTCGGATGGGCCAGGGGCGGGCAATCTGTAGGCGCGCCATTTTGGCGCGGGCCTACGCGACTGCAAGGCGCGCCTACCTGCTCGCCCAAGTTCGGGGGAGCCTCGCCCGCCATCAGGGTCACTTTGAGCGGGCGGGAGGCGGCGCGATGATCGGCAATCTCTAGCGCCAGCAGGTCATGATCGGCAGCCACCAGGCAGCGCACGCTGATTTGCGGCCCCTGCAACGACCATTCGGCGCTGTAGAGCGAGAGGCGTTGAACACATCCCGCGCCCTGGGCAAAGACCGGGCTACCCCAGTCTATTTCGAGAGTGATTGCGTTGTCCCAGCCCTCTGCCGTCAAAGGCGCTTCTCCGGCAAAGATATCATTGCGCCGGACGCTCAGGCGGATGGCGTGGGGGACAACGCGCACCAGGGCGCTCATCTGGCCATTGCCGATGAGCAGGCCCGGCGTCCAGGCCGGGTCTGGCTGGCACAAGTCGGCGCGCGAGACGAGATGGCAATAGTCTGCGGACGTCATGCGCGTTCACTCCCAGGCGAGCAACCCGGCAGCAGGCGCGAGTTGCTCGCTGTTCTACTGTTACGCCCTATTCAGGTAGAGCACTTGGCCTTGAGCAACCAACGTATCTTGCAATTGACGCACGGGGAGCTGTCGAGGGGCAACCTTCAGGCAGGCCGCCAAAGCCGCCGCCGTGCCAGCCGCCTGACCGATAGCCATGATGGGGACCATCGCCCGGTGCGACTCGTAAGGCTCCTGCTCGCTGGAGATGCACCGCCCGGCGATGAGCAGGTTCTCTACGCGCTGTGGAACCAGGCAACGATAGGGGATGTCATACCCTTCGTGTTCCAGATAGCGCCGATAGCCATAGGAATGGATAATGGGGCAAGAGCTAATGGATACCACGTCGTCGAAACGCCGCCCGGTGATGGCGTCGTCCGCCGTCAGCTTGTATTCGCCCTCCACAAAGCGCGTCTGGCGAATGCCCAACAGCGGAGGCGTCTCGATGATGCGCGCATCGGCCAGTTCGGGATATTTGGCCTGCTTGGCGGCCAGGTCCTCATAGATTCGCAGTCGGGTATCAACTTCAGCCTGGGAAAGCTGCTCGGCGTCCACCCCGTTGATAGGCTGCGCGCCCGGTCCCCACAGCACCGCCGTCGGCCCCAGGTCAACGTAAGAGAATCCCACAGGGCGGGCGGAACCGAGGGCAATACGGTACATCAGGGCGTCGTTCAGACGGGTAGCCTCGTCCTTGACCGTTTGCCAGAAAGGCACCCCCGCTCTTGCAGCCACGTCGCCATCGCCGCTGGCGTCCACCGTGACGCGGGCCAATAACGCCTGCCGCCCTGACTTGTTCTCGACGATCACCCCGCGCAACTGGCCGTCCTCCACAATGCTATCGCAGCAGTAGGTGTGGAACAAAATGTCCACCCCCGCCTCGACGCACAGCTTGAGGGCGATATACTTGAACTTTTCCGTGTCGATGGCATAGCTGTATTCGAGTTGACCGGGCAGCGTAGGGTAGGCTTTTTGGGGGTAGGGGCTGCGGCCCAGGCCATCCAGCTCTTTCAGGGCCAGGACGATTTCCTCGGCGATGCCGCGCACCGTCTGGGTGGCGTCCGGCTCGACCTGGTTGCGGAACCCGTTAATGTTCGCCATCAGCGAGGCAGTGGCCGTGCCGCCCAGATAGCCAAACTGCTCCACCAACGTGGTGCGAGCGCCGTTGCGCGCCGCGGCAATGGCCGCCACCAACCCAGCCGGGCCGCCGCCGATCACCAGCACGTCAACATCGCGGGTAATGGGGAGTTCGTGGGCGGGTTCATGATACGTAGACATGGTTCGCTCCTCTCGTCATGGATATCGTGACGGCGTGCTACTCTGCCCGGCGGAGGCGTGTGCCAGGCAAAAGGGATCAGGCACGAGCATACCATACTAGCAGCCAGGGTTCAAGGGCTGGCGGGCGCCCGACGCCTGTATGGGCTTGCCCGCGCCCTATAGATTAAGTATCATTGTGGCAGTATGTGCCATCCCAAGATCAGGCGAATGCGGCCATGCCGCCAAGGTGGAAACATGCCCGGCGGGCAGGGATGGGCCGCCCTCTTGCAGCCATTCAACGAACAATGCCGCGCCAACACCGCCCAGGGAGCGCCGGGCCAATAGTCACAAGGAAAGGACAGGGTTCCCATGTGCTGTGTGCTGACTATACTCCTGCTGGTGGGGCCTCGCGCAGCCATCCTGATCTGGTGGCTGATCGACCCAACGCGCTGGCAAATCACTTACCCGAGCTTTATCGTGCCCCTGCTGGGTTTCATCCTCTTGCCGGTAACAACACTGGCCTATGTGTTGGTTGCCCCTGGCGGGGTGGTCGGCTTTGACTGGGTGTGGCTCGTCCTGGCGGTGCTGATTGACATCGGCGGGCAGGGCGGCGGGGCGTACCGCAACCGCGACCGGGTACACCGCTAACGCCTGGCACAGAACGGTTGTAGGATCACAGCGGTAACGAGTTTTGGCAAAATAGTTCGGTAACAGTCATTCGGATGGGCGGTTGAAACCGCGGCAACCGATTGCGGCGCCAACAAGTTGGCGCCGCCATGCATGGCGCACCTGCCTTTGCAGGCTAGGGAGCCAGTCGCCGAAGGGCGACTGCGCCAGCAAGCTGGCGATGCAACGGTTGGT
>JAAYXX010000230.1 GCA_012515695.1 Chloroflexota bacterium | reverse complement strand
GAGAGCGAACAAGAGAGCTGCAAAGCCCAGATACCAACTGATGTTGGGCACGATGCGGGCCAGGTCCCAGCCCATCGCCTGGAACCCGGGCGACCAACGCTCGACCAGGGTTTCCAGCAGCAGCGGGATGGACACCGGCCAGCGGGAGGCAGTTGTGGCGGCGCTGGTGTAGCGCGCCACAGAGAGCCAGTCTTTTTCCAGCAAGAGCGGCAGCAAGTAGAACAGGGCGAGCAGCCCGGCGGCTCCTCCCGCGATGCCCCAGATGGCGCACAGACGGCGCAGCCGGGGGCGGATGGCGCGCTGCCCGTTCTGCCAGTCGAGCGCCTCTCGCAGCAACACATAGGCGAGCATAGGCGCGGGCAGCAGCAACGCGAGCTGGGTGCCGGTGAGGATCAGCCACGCCAACACCAACCCCAGGACAAGGGCCGGGCGCACGACAGGCGCGTGGACGTGGCGACTGCGTTCGTATGCCCAAAAAGCCCACGGCAAACCGGTCCAGAACAGGGTGACAAAGATAGACTCGACGGTGAGCAGCACGCGCGCGGGAAAGAGCGCCAGGATGACGCCCGCTACCAGCGAGGCCCCCGGCGAGCGCCCCATCTGGCGGGCATAGAGGTACATGCCCAGGCCGGTGAGCCACGTCGCGGCGATCTGCACCACCTTGAACATCTGCTCCGGGGGGATGTCCAGCACCAGGGAAAGCCCGGCCAGCAGCACATGCAGGTGGTAGGTGCGGGCCACGGCGGTGGGCATGCCGCCCAGCAGGGTAGGGTTCCAGCCGCTCAGGGCCTGCCCCTCCTGCCATAGCTGGCGCAATTGCCAGAGATAACTGACTTCGGGTATATTCTCGCCGCGTGGACTGAGGGGGAGTGCCCCATTGAGCCAGCGGTGTATGAACAGCAGCACGATGGGCAACAGCCACAGCCAGGCCAGCTTGTTTGCGGGCCGCAGCCGGGCGAGTAACGCATTCGATCTTGGGGAGAGCCTGTTGGTCTTGGCGCGAGGCAAACGTGACATGGAGACACCCCTTCTGCGATGAAGCTTCTTCTCGGGTGTGAGATAGAGCCGAGTTGTGGCGTTGCTAGAGTTGGTCTACAAGACGGTACCGCGGCCCTCTGGCGCGCCAATAGCGGTTAGCCATTTGCGAAAACACGCGCTTTGTGCGAGAATGGGCTGCCCCTGCTTACGACAGGCCCAACTCGCTGCCTATGCTACTATGGGGAATCCTGCATGTCAATCAGCAGCCAGGAGACCACCGCTCAACCTGACATAAAGAATGTATGAAGATATTGTCATCAGGCGATTTCAAGGAATTCACGCTCGATTCATGTTTTAGAATTACACTACTTGCTGATTGAAGGGGTATCTTGGCCCGGCAGTGCGCGTCTTTTGTTTACATCACAGTACGGGGGCAAACATGACTCTCGCCAGCAGCACACAGCGCGCTTCCATCAACGAACGGTTCGGCTCGTATACCACCAGGATTTTCGTCCTGGTGCTGTTCCTCGTCCTGACCATCGCCATGACCTGGCCCCTGGTGATGAACCTGCTTACCGCCGTGCCCGGCCCTCCCTGGGACAACTTTGAATGGCTGTATCACCTGTGGTGGTTCCGGCATAGCATTGTTGATCTGGGGCAATGGCCGACCACCAACCCGACGGTGTTTTACCCCTTTGGGTATGACCTGAATCTGTCCGAATCCATGTGGGCGAACAAGGCATTGATGGCCCCGTTTCTCTTTTGGGGCAATGAGGTGTTGGCCTTTAACGCGCTGCTGCTGATGAGCTTTGTGTTGACGGGCTATACCACCTATCTGCTGATCGCCTACCTGACGGATAACCGCTATGCGGCGGTGATCGGCGCCGCGATTTTCACCTTTTCGCCCTATCGCATCCACGCGATGGCGGCGGGCTGGTTGCCCCTGATCTCGACTCAGTGGATACCGCTGGCCTTTTTATATCTAGAGCGGACGCTGCGAGAGGGGCGGCTGCGGTTCGCCCTGGCGACGGGGGTCTGCCTGGGGCTGATTGCCCTGTCTTCCTGGTATTACTTGTATATCGTGGGCATGTTTGTGGCGCTGTTCCTGCTGGTACGGCTGTGGGCCATGCGTCGCCGCCTGCGCGAGGCTCACGTCTGGCGCAACCTGCTGGCGATGGGCGCGGTGGCTCTGGTGATGATCGTGCCGGTGGCGATACCTACGTTGCAGCAATCCGCCGGGGAAATGCGCTGGTCCATTAACGAGATTGAAAAATGGGCGGCGGGGCTGGACGACTTTTTCCTGCCTAACGTCTACCATCCCGTTTGGGGCGAACGCTTTTTGCAGATGCGGAGCTATGCGCCGCGCTATCCGTGGTATGTGCCGGGGTGCATCTACCTGGGGGTGGTGACGCTGCTGCTCTCCACGGGGGCCATAGGGCGCGGGGCCTGCTTTCGCAAGCGCGAAAATGGGCGCGAACCCGGCATGGCGCTGGCTTATTGGATTGTGGGGATTGTCTCTTTTGTGCTGGCGTTGGGGGTGGTGCTGCACTGGAACGGCGAGGTGGTGCATGTGCCTGTTCCGGCTGCCGTGGAAAACTTGTTCTCGCGGGGCATGTCCTCCCTGATGAGCAAGTGGGCGCTGAACAAGGCGTCCTATTACGAGATTGATCTCGTGGATGGGACTATTCCCATCCCGCTGCCGGGGCTGCTGGTGTACCTGTTTGTGCCGATGGCGAACGCCATGCGGACGCTCTACCGCTTTGGCGTGATGACCATTTTCGCCCTCTCGGTGCTGGCGGGGATGGGCGCGGCGCGTATGTTGGGCGGCAATCGACCGCTGGAGGAAGCGACGGAGGCGGCCCAGGGGGACGTGTCTGCGGCGGACGTGCCTGCTATGCAGGCTACCCGGCGCGGCGGGGCGCGCACGCTGGTGATGGCTATTCTCGTGTTGGTGCTGGTGCTGGCTGATTTCATCAGCGCGCCGCTGCCTTATGGCATGTCCGTGGTCAAGGCGCAGCCGTTGGACCTGTGGCTGGCCGCCCAGCCGGACGACGTTGTGGTGATGCAGTTCCCACTGATCCGCGCCCTGAACGGCCTGAGCCTGTACCGCACGCAATATCACGGCAAGCGGGCGGCCTATGGTCACGGCACCTTTTTCCCGGCCCAGTTCCGCGAGGCGATGCCGGTGTTGAGCACTTTTCCCAGCGAGGAATGCCTGGACTTGCTGGCTTCTTGGGGCGTGACCCACGTTGCCGTCGGGTCGGAGGTGTATAACACGGATTTCACGGATGAGAAAGGCCAGACGTGGGACAGCGTGCGCGCACAGATCGAGGCGTCGTCGCGCCTGGAGATGGTTGGCGTTACCCAGGAGGAACCCTTCTGGCAGGATGAGCGCGTCTCTACCGTTGTGCAGGGGAATCCGCCGATTGTACCCGTATTGGTCGATCGAGTCTATATCTACGAGCTGAAATAAGCGTATGCGTAAAAATAGTGGCTACCCGCTATCGGTTTTGATCGTTTGTCTGGCGTTGATTGGCGTACATGGGCTTTCCGGCGTGGCCCCAGCGGAGGCGGCTGCTTACCGCCCACCAGTGGAGGGGGAGCGTGTCGCAGCCGCGATGCAACAGACTGTGGAATTGCGGCGGGACTATGCGGGATATTCCGGCGTGATGGACACCTACCTGAATGCCGACGAGTCCACCCCGACGGCACGCGGCAAGGAAGGCACCCTGAACGTCAAGGAGAGTGTCTATCCCAAACAGCGCACGCTGCTGCGGTTCGACCTGCCGCCGGACGTGATCCCGCCGGGTTCTACCGTTGTGGCTGCCTACCTGGATCTATTCGTCAGTTACAAGAACCGCCCAGATGCAGCCCCTATTGCCCTGCATCATCTGCTCAAGCCGTGGGATGAGGCGAAGGCCACCTCCGAGTCTACGGGCATGGGGCAATCGTGGACGGCGCTCGCCGCGGGGGAGCCTGTCCGACTATGAGGCGGCTCCTGTTGCCACCGCATCGGTCACCACGGTGGGCGCTTATCTGCGGATTCCCGTAACGGACGCGGTGGCCCGCTGGGTGCAGAATCCCGCTGCCAACTATGGCCTGCTGGTCAAGTGCAACTCGTCTATTGAGGTGCGCTTTTGGAGTTCGGATCATGGCGCGACGGGCGAGCGGCCCCGGCTAATTATCACATACGAGCCGTCCTCGCAGACGCCCGTACCGACGGGCAGCGCGACGCCCACCGCCGAGCCCGGCACCCCCACGGCAACGCCGAACGTGACGCCAGGGCCGGACCAGGTGATCCAGTCGTTTGGGCCGTGGCAGGCGTTTGCGTCGGGGGAAGAGCCAGAGCGCACCTGTATTCAAGCTGGTCCCACAGCCAACCTGCCCGATAACACGGACGTGATGTTGGTGTGGCAGGGGACTCCTACCTACGCCAAGCTGAAATTCAACTATGCGGGAAACAACGATCGGCGGCATTCGATCTTGGTGAATGGCCAGTCCATTGGCCGGTTGCCCGGCGCGGACTACTCCGGCGCCTGTGGCGGAGGCAAGCCGGGGGAGCTGCTTTTCGACCCCAGCATCCTGGTGAGCGGCAAAAACAACATCCGCATCCTCGCGGATGTGTCCGGCGAGAATGTATGGAGCCTCCAGAACGCGGTCATCGAAGTGGGGGGGCAGATACAGGGGGCCGAAATCCAGCTCGTCCAGTTTACCAGCAGCTTTGACGGGACGACCCAGCGGGCGCTGGTGCAAAAGCCGATAGGCTATAACCCCGGTGTGCCGACGCCAGTAGTGTTTGCCGGGCATGGGTGGAGCGGGCGCGACTATGACGCGCTAATGTGGATGGCCGACGCGACCAGCAAGCGGGGCTGGCTGCTGGTGTGCCCGGACATGCGCGGCGACCCGACCAATGGGCGCGCGCGAACGCCGTCGCTGGCCGTGCAGCGCGATATGCTCGACCTGATCGCTCACCTGGAGGCCGACCCGCAATACACCATAGACTCCAACCGGATCTATTTCACGGGCGTTTCGATGGGGGGCATGTTTGCCTCGGTGATTACGGCCAAATATCCCGACCGCTTTGCGGCGCTGGTGGAACTCAAGGGGCCGACGGACCTGGCCGACTGGTACGCCGAATCGGACGCGCAGCGCAAGGATTCGCTGCAACGCGAACTGGGCGGCACGCCTTCCACCAATCCCTTTGCCTACCAGCGCAATTCAGCCGCCGCCATGGCGATGAACCTGCGCCATGTGCCCACGGTGATTATCCACGGGACGCAGGACAAGACAGTCCCATTTCATCATGCGAAGGACCTGTACGAGCGTATGCTGCTGTATGGGGCCGAGAATGTGGCGCTGTACGAGTACGAGGGCGGCCACATGGACGAGAACCCGGCAGGCTGGGACCCGGCCCGCATTCTGTCGTTTTTTGAGCAGTATGAACTGAACCGCAACCCGTTGAGCGTAACGGTGCGGACGGACGAGGCCAAGCCGTATTATTGGCTGGATATCAAGTACGTGAACCAGTACGAGGCGCAGCACTGGACGCTGGTGAACGCCACCTATGACCCCGAAACCCGCACCATCGTCGTGGACGTGTACGACGACCTCGCCAAGCCGGTCAAGATCGGGCTGGATGTGGCCCGGCTGGGGCTGCCCACCGACGCCGCGTATGTCGTCGAGGACACCAACATGGGGACGGGAGAGTATAGCCTGTCTACCGCGTCGCCCAGTGGCGGCGTCCTGAGTTGCGTCCTGACCGGCGATCCGCACCGACTGGTGATCTATCCCGTGCAGGGGGCCGCGCCGCTGCCTGCTCAGACGACGCAACTGCAATATGGCGCCGGGGGGTATACGGGGGCCGTGGATACGTATATCGAGGAGCCTGCTCCTAATGCCAGCCATCCAGGCGACCCCTTGTGGGTCTATAACGCCGGGAAGCGCACCGCCCTGTTGCGCTTTGACCTGTCAGCTCTGCCGCCTAACGTGGTGATCAAAGCGGCCCAGTTGAACCTGTATTTGTCCTATCGCGACAGCACAGCCCCGCCCTTGCCCGTGTCGCTGCATGGCGTCTTGCGCCCGTGGGATGTGAACCAGGCCACGTGGAACAGCAGCCTTGCAGGGCAATCGTGGGCGGTGCCGGGCGCAAACGGGGCGGGCACGGACTATGAACCGAGCGCCTCAGCCCAGCGAACCCTGCACGCGATGAATACCTGGTACGGCTTTAACGTGACCGATCTGGTGAAGCAGTGGTTGGCGCAGCCGGAAACGAACCATGGGGTGCTGCTGCGCGGGGGGCAGGCTTCCGGATGGGTGGGCTACAAGCTGGCGTCCAGCGAGGACGGCAACATGACCATTCGGCCCAACCTGGTCATCACCTATGCCGAGGCGACGCCCACTGCAACGCCGACGAACACGGCGACACCCACGGCCACCCATACGCCCACGGTCACTCCATCTCCCACGCCTGGCGGCAGGGTCTACTTGCCTGTCCTGTTCAAGTGAGCGCGTCCATAGGAGCAAGATAGCGAATGAAAGTATTGTTTGTGTATTCGGACATCAGCGGGGCAGAGCGCTACGGGGCGAGAAAATTCTACTCGGGCCTGGGGTCGCTGTCTGCCGTGTTGAAAGCGGCGGGCCACAAGACGGCGTTGCTCTACCTGCAACACGAGTTGTCGCCGGACGAGTTCGCGGCCCAGGTGGCGGAACATGCGCCTGATCTGGTGGGCTTTTCTGCGACGACGCACCAATACCCGTATATCGAACGGTACGCGGCCCATCTAAAGGCGCTGCGCCCCGGCCTGCCGTTGGTCTGCGGGGGGATTCACCCCACGCTTGTGCCGGAGCAGGTGGTTGCCAGCCCTGCGTTCGACGCTGTAATCGTGGGGGAGGGGGAATACCCCTTGCGCGACATGGTAGAGCGGCTGGAGCAGGGGCGCGACTATGCCGACGTGCAGAACGTCTGGATGCAGCGCAACGGCGAGGTCGTCCGCAACCCCATGCGGCCGCTGATCGCCGATCTGGACGAGTTGCCCTATGTGGACCGCGAGCTATTCGACTATGACGCGATGCTGGCGGCCAACGACGGCTGGGTGGATATCCTCAGCGGGCGGGGCTGCCCGTATGATTGCTCTTATTGCTGCAATCCTGGTCTCAAGGCGCGTTACAAGGGGCTGGGGCGCTATGTGCGGTTTCGCAGCGTCGGCCACGTCATGGGGGAGCTGCGCGCCTTAAAGGCGCGGTATCCGATCAAGACGATCAACTTTCAGGATGACACCTTTACCCTGGATCACCGTTGGACGCTCGATTTCTGCGAGGCGTACCGGCAAGAGTTTCGCTATCCCTTCTGGATCAACACCCGCGTGGAGCGCATTCTGGACGAGGATGTGGTGCGGGCGCTGGCAGGCGCGGGGTGCGCGGGCATTCGCGTGGGCGTGGAGAACGGCGACGAGACCCTGCGGGCCAACGTGCTCAAGCGGCGGATGAGCAACGACGAGATTGTGGCGGCTTTTGATCTGGTGCATCGCCACGGGTTAAAGGCGTACACCTGCAACATGATCGGCGTGCCGGGCGAGACGCCCGATAGCATTCGGGCCACGATTGACCTGAACCGCCGCCTGGCCCCGGAAGAGTTCCAGTTTTCGGTGTTCTATCCTTACCCGATGACCGAGTTGTACGATATTTCTGTAGCCCAAGGGCTGATCAAGCCGCAGACGACGGTAACGAGCTACTACAGCCGAGAGAGTGTGCTGAACCTGCCCACGCTGACGCCGGAGCAACTGGCGCAGGGGTATGAGCGGTTTGCCGCGCTGCAAAACGAGCTGGCGCTCAAGCGCAGCAGCCCAAAGAAGCATCGGTTGTATACCTGCCTGCTCAAGCTGTATGGTGATGATGCGCCCCGGTTGCAGCGGCACCTGGACGCACTACGCAAGTTGCGGGCGCGTCTGCGCGGGCGCATCAGGCGGTCGTAGGCGCGGTAGTGGGCATATTCAAGAGAGGTGGACGTAAAGGCGGATGGATCTTGTAGCATACTATGACGCCTATTGGCGGCAGGCAGATGACACTTTTGACCATGACCGGCTGGCGTTGCTGGACAAGCACGTGCAGGCCGGGGAGCGGGTGTTGGAAGTGGACTGTGGGCCGGGGGTGCTGGCTGCCCGCATGCGAGACAAGGGCGCGCAGGTCACGGCGACGGACTTGTCCAGCGTGGCGGTGGAGCGGGCGCAGGCCAAGGGTATCCCTTGCACGCAGGTGGATATTGACAGCCAGCCGCTACCTTTTGCCGATAGTACGTTTGATGTTGTGGTATCCAATTCGGCTATCGAGCATCGGTTCTTTCACGAGCATGCGTTCGACGAGTGCCTGCGGGTGTTGCGACCGGGCGGGCGGTTTGTGGTTTGCCTGCCCAATATCGCCCATTTGATCTGCCGGTGGTGGATTTTGACGGGCCGCTTTCCCTATGTGCTGAACTCGCCCACCGACGCGATGCACCTGCGCTTTTTCACCGTGCGTGAGGCCAAGGCGCTGTGCCGCGCTCGCGGGGTGCAGGTGCGCTCGGTGGAGGGGAGCGCCAGCCTGTGGGCGAAGGATTTCTATCCGGCGCTGTGGCGCAAGCGGCGGCTGCGCGGGGTGATTACATGGCTGGCGCGGGTGTGGCCCTCGATGTTTGGCCGCGATTTCGTGCTGGTGGGAGTCAAGCAATAGGCCGACTGCCAGCTTGTGCGGGCGGATGCGGCTGTTCGGCGACAATTACATGACCCGTGGGGGACGAACGATGAGCTTGAAAAGGGAAGTGGGTCATGGCCTGTTCTGGGTGGCCATTGCGACGATAGGGACGCGGGGGCTGGCGTTTTTGCGGCAGCTCGTGCTGGCGCGTCTGTTGGTCCCGGCAGACTTTGGGCTGGTGGGCTATGCCGTGTTGACCATCAATGTACTCGAGATGTTCAAAGAGTTGGGCTTTAGTTCCGCGTTGATCTACCGACGCGAGGATGTCGATACTGCGGCCAACACCGCCTTTTGGGCGATCTTGTCCAGCAGTATATTGCTATACGCTCTCTCCTGGTTGGCGGCGCCGTTGGTGGCCCAGTTCTTCCAGAATGAGGCGCTGGTGCCGGTGCTGCGGGTGCTATCGAGCACGCTGGTCATCTCGGCCATCAGCCAGGTTCCGCTGACGCTGATGGCGCGGGGGATGGGTTTCAAGAACAAGGTCATCCCGGAGATGATCGCGGGCGTGCTTGGCGCGGGGGCTTCTGTCGGGCTGGCGTTCGCGGGCTATGGCGTATGGTCCATCGTCTACGGGCAGGTGATAGTTTCCGCGCTGACGGCGCTGCTGGTCTGGTTCTTTTGCCCGTGGCGGCCCGCGTTGGATTTCTCCAAGCGGGTGGCGCGCGAGTTGTGGGACTATGGGCGGCACATCATCGGCAGCCAGATCATGGTGCTGTTCATCACCAACATTGACGACGTGTTTGTGGGCAGGTTTCTGGGAGACGCGGCGCTGGGGCTGTATACCTGGGCGTATGATCTCTCGAACCAGCCCGCCACACACCTGAGCCGACCCGTGGCCCAGGTGATGTTCCCCGCCTTTTCCAAGGTGCAAAACGACCTGAGCCGCTTGCGGGAGGTTTTCTTCCGCAGCATGAAATATGTCTCG
>JAAYXX010000229.1 GCA_012515695.1 Chloroflexota bacterium | reverse complement strand
CCGCCCTGGGAGGCTGGCTGCTGGGCGCGTTTGGCCGCCCTTCGCTGCTGGTTATTTCGGCTATTAGCGCTTCCGTGGCGTTGTTTGTCGTGCGCGCGATGGTTCCACGCCAGGCAACTCCCACACTCAAGACGGCAGAAGCCGCCCCTACTGCAAGCAATGGGAATGGCAAGCGGGCCTTTTGGACTATCCTCGTCCTGCTGCTCGCCAGCACAGCCTTTCGCTCGCTGGTGGCCCACAGTCTGAACACCTATATCCCCAAGTATCAGCAAGACCTGGGCGTCTCGCCGGAAGTCTATGGGGCGATCATGTCGCTGTTCCTGGTGGCTACGGCGGTGGGCGGAGTCAGTGGCTCGTATCTGGCTGACCGGATTGGTATACGCAACGTATTGGTGGGAACGATGGTGTTGGGCGGTATCCTGCTGCTGCCCTTTGTGCACGCCACAGGCTTCTGGAGCTATGCCAGCCTGATCTTGAGCGGCTTTATGATTGGCCCATCGCACACTCTGCTGGTAATCGCGGGGCAGCGCCAGTTCCCCCAGCGTATGGCGATGGCTTCGGGCATCTTTTTGGGGTTCAACTTTGTCAGCGGGGCGGGCGGGGCCTGGTTGCTGGGCCTGCTGGCCGACCAGACAAGCCTGCAAAGCACCCTGGGCCTCTTGCCCTTTTTCCTGTTCGCCGCCGCGGCGGTGGCCCTGTTCGCCGTTCCGGGAATGCAGCGTCAGGCGGCAGCGGCGTAGAGCAGCAGCCCGATGCGCCATCTCGTAGGCAGTTGAAACTGCACCAACATCTGCAAAGCCTGCCTTCGCAGGCTAGGGAGTCAGTCGCCGAAGGGCGACGCGCCAGCAAGCTGGCGATGCAAACGTTGCCGCGGTTTCAACCGCCCATCCTAACGGCTGCTACCGAGCTATTTTGTTAAAACCCATTACCCCACTTTTCTATCACCAGCCCAGCACTTGGCATGGATGCCGGGCGACTTGCCAGTTGTCAATTCTTGACAAATGCGATATAATATTCACGATACGGGGAGTGGCCTGGCGAAACATGCGCGGGTCACCGGCGAGTTGGATGATAGCACTATACGTGCCACTGCACTACATATTTGGGAGGATACCAGGGCGATGACAATTTCCAAGGATATGCCGATTTCCGAGATCGTGCGCAAGTACCCGCAGACCGTCAAGGTCTTTTTGCAGCACGGTTTGATGTGCATCGGTTGCGCCGCTGCGCGTTTCGAAAACCTCGAGCAGGGGGCCACGGCTCACGGCATCGACGTCGAGGGGCTGGTCAAGGACCTGAACGCGGCTGTCGAAGACAAGAACGGCAATCAATAGCAAGCCTTGGGCAAATAGCCCCGGCTTTGTGTGTGATTGATTCATGCAATCTGATCAACTGGCGAACAAGGCGGCGCGCGTTCACCACCTTTTGCGCGAACACTATGGTGAACCTCAGCGCCGTCGTTCGCTGGACCCCCTCAGCGAGTTGGTGCTTACCATCCTCTCGCAAAATACATCGGACGTCAATTCTGGCCGCGCTTTTGACGCGCTGCGCCAGCGTTTCCCCGTCTGGGAAGACGTCATGCAGGCCGATACCCAGCAGGTAGCAGACGCCATCCGCATGGGCGGCCTGTCGCAGATCAAAGCCCCACGCATTCAGGCCATTTTGCGCCAGCTTGACGTGGAACGGGGACAGCTCTCGCTGGATTTTCTCAACGACATGACCGTCGAGCAGGCGCGGGAGTACCTCACGGCGCTGCACGGCGTTGGCCCCAAGACCGCCGCTTGCGTGCTGCTCTTTTCCCTGAACAAGCCCGCCTTTCCCGTAGATACCCACGTCCACCGCGTAGGGCGGCGCATTGGCCTGTTCCCGCTGAACGCCACGCCCGAAAAGGCGAGCGCCCTATTGGAAGAGCTGGTTCCCGAAGCGAGCTATTACTCCTTCCACGTCCTGCTGATCTGGCACGGGCGACGCATCTGCAAGGCGAGCGCGCCCCGCTGCGAGGTTTGCCCTGTCAAGGCCGAGTGCAACTACTACTGGGAACTGGTAGAGGCAGAGGAATCGCTCAAGTCATAGCTGCCGGAACAAGCTCCCCCGTTCGCCCCTTCGATACTCCCAACAGCGCGCCTGCGCGGCGCCTTGGCCGTTCATCGTTTTCGTGGTAAAACGTTGGTGTAGCTTGGCTTTCAACACGAACGCTTGACTATATCATACCATCAGGAAGGTTTACCAATGAAAAAGGAACGCGTAGTTCAAGTCGACGAGATCATGGGCTTTAGCCCCAAAGGGCTGGAGGATGCTTATATCTCTAGGCTGCTCATCGAGTCCGAAGGGGTCGGCTCGGATCGGCTGATGCTCGTGCATGCCACCCTCAAGCCGGGCAAAAACCCCGGCGGCGGTGGCAGCCACCCCGCCCCCTACGACGAGGCGTATTACATCCTCCGAGGCCAGGGCCGCATGGAGTTCGGTGATGGCGAAGTGTACGACGTGGGGCCAAACACGGCTATCTTTATCCCCGGCGACACGTGGCACATGATCACCAATGTTGGCGATGAAGACCTAGAGTTTCTGACCATCTGGCCGATTACCCCCGCCGAAGAAGGGATCAACGGCGTATCCGATGAGCGCAAGCGCGCCTGGGGCGTGAACTTTCGCAAGAAGGAGAGTTAACCATGAGCAACAATTCCTTTGCTGCCCCTGCACCGTTGCCATTCACTAACGTCTTTGTCTCCCCCGAACCAGAGCGCATGATTACCTACCGCACTGGCCTGGTGGTCTATCAAGAGGGGCTGGTGGATGGGCAGTTTGTGAGCCTGGGCTGGAACGGATCAGGGGCGACGAACTCGGCGCCTGAGCAGCTGGACCCTCGCAAGCATCCCACCCCGCACACTTTTTGGGTAGAGCTGGAGGGCCAACTGCTGCGCTCACATTGGGCCTGGGGCGGTCTGGAGCAGCGCCAACAAGAGCGCGGGCTGGAGGTCATCGTCGAGCTGCGCCACACAGTGCGCCCTGTCATCGTGCGCGTGCATACTCTGTTGGATGGCACGCCTTTGCTTACCCGCTGGCTGGAGATCAGCAACACCTCCGAGCGTCCTGTCCCTCTCTCGGCTGCGTTCCCCTGGAGCGGCGTGCTGCAAACCGTGGGCCGCTCCCCGGAAGAAGTCGAATCCCCCTACTCGGTGGGCTATTTCCAGGACTCTCACTGGGGCAATGAGGGAGATTTTGACTGGGTGCGCCTGCCCTATGCCATCTACCGCATAGATGGGCGTTACCGGCGGGATCGCCATCGCCACCCCTTCTTTGTGCTACGCAACCACCGCACTGGTGAGCATTTCGTCGGCACGCTGGGCTGGTCGGGCGGCTATTGCTTCGAGTTCGACATGAGCGATGGTCATGACCGAGGCAGCGCGTCGCTGGCCTTCCGCGCCGGGCCGGATGCTCCCGCTCCCCTGCGTGTGCTCGATGCGGGCGAAACGGTGACCACCCCTGAAATGCACCTGGGGCTGGTGATCGGCGACCTGGACGAGTGCATCCACGCGCTGCACGACCATCTGCGCGAGAGCGTGCTCTATCGTCAGCCGGAAGATCGCGCTGGTCTGATCGAGGCGGGCATTGGCCCCGAGCAGGGCGTCGTGCTGGACGAAATCTACCATGACCTGGAAATCGCCGCTTCGATCGGTTGCGAGGTGTTCTTCCTCGATGCCGAGTGGTACGCGCCGCTCCCCGGCAACTGGTGGGAAACGGTGGGCGACTGGCAGGTCAGCGAGCAGCGTTTCCCAGAGGGGCTAAAGCCCATCCGCGACCGCGTGCATGAAAAGGGGATGCTGTTCGGCCTGTGGATGGACGCCGAGCGGGTTGGGTCGCAGAGTTGGGTAGCCAGGGAGCACCCCGAATGGCTGGCCCGCCGCTATGACGGGCGCGCCGAACTGGGCGGGTTGCTGGATATGACCAACCCGGATGCAGCCCGCTGGCTGGAGGATCAGATCGCTCGCTTGATTGCCGAGCACGAGCTGGACTTTTTCCGGCTGGATTATAACGTGGGGAACATCGGCCCCGGCGGCCAGCTAGAGAGCCACGGCTTTGTAGAAAACGGATACTGGCGCTATTACGAGGCAGTCTATGGCATGTTCGCCCGCCTGCGTGCTCGCTTCCCCCGGGTGATTTTCGAGAATTGCGCCAGCGGCGGGGCACGCACCGACGTGGGCATGGTGCGCTATTTCAACCATACCTGGATTACCGACTGGCAGATTGCCCCGCGCTCGTTCTCCATCACCAACGGCATGAGCATGGCCCTGCCCCCCGAACGCATTGACCGGCTGGGGGGTGGCATGGGGCAATGGCTGCACCGCACCGCTGAACTGGATTTCCACAACCGCCTGCCACTGTTTGTGCATCCCACCTT
>JAAYXX010000228.1 GCA_012515695.1 Chloroflexota bacterium | reverse complement strand
TCAAGTGCACTGCATATCAGTTAATCCGTTTTCAACGGGTTTCGCAATTACCAACCTGGGACCTTCAGTCCCAGGTGTGGCTGCAATCGGTTTCGCCCGGGCATTGCGCCCGAATCACACTTTACAGGAGATCACTATGGTTCGCTCGGAAGAGCTTCAACTTGGGATTGTCGGAGCCTGTGGGCGTGGCGGCAGCTTTAAGAAAACCCTGGACGCCTTGCCGGGTGTACATGTGCGGGCAGTCTGTGACGTGAACGCCGAGAAATTGCCCGAGGCCGCCGCCCGTTTCGCCGCTGATTTCAGCTTCACGGACTATTTCGAGATGCTGGAAAAGGTCGACCTGGATGCCGTCATCCTGGGCACACCCATGCCCTATCACGTGCCCCAGGCCATTGCCGCGCTAGATCACGAGGTACACGTGCTCAGCGAGGTTCCGGCGGGGGTGTCTATCGACGAGTGCCGGGAGTTGGTGCGGGCCTGTCGGCGCAGCAGCGCCACCTATATGATGGCCGAGAACTATACCTACACCAGACCCAACGTGCTGATCCGGGAATTGGTGCGGCGGGGGTTGTTTGGCACGCCCTACTATGCCGAGGGGGAATACCTGCACGAGCTAAAAGGGCTGAACGAGATCACCCGATGGCGGCGCAAGTGGCAGACGGGCATTGACGGCGTGACCTATTGCACGCATAGCCTGGGGCCGATTCTGCAATGGATGCCCGGCGATCGCGTGGTTTCCGTGTGTTGCGCGGGCAGCGGCCACCACTATCGCGACCCACGCGGCGACCTGTACGAAAACCAGGATTCCTGCGTGATGCTGTGCAAAATGCGTAGCGGCGGCCTCGTCAAGATTCGCGTGGATATGCTCTCTGACCGCCCCCACGCCATGACCAACTATTCCCTGCAAGGGACGGACGGCAGCTATGAATCGGCCCGCGCCGCGGGCGAGCATGGGCGTATCTGGCTGCGCTCCCTGGCCCCAGAGCCGCACGAGTGGACGCCGCTGGACAGCCTGGGGGACGAGTATTTGCCCGACGCGTGGCGAGAGCGCGAGGCTCAGGCCCGCAAAACCGGCCACGGCGGCGGCGACTTTTACGTGATCAGCGACTTTGTGCAGGCCATTCGCGAGGGGCAGGAGCCGCCCATCGGCATCCACGAGGCAATGGACATGACGCTGCCGGGCCTGGTCAGCCAGCAATCCATCCTGGAAGATGGCCGCTGGATAGACGTGCCCGATTCCCGAGAGTGGTAGCGTCGCCCTGGTGCGCGGGGGTTTGGCGCGCCTGAACGCAAAGAGGCACAGCAGCGCCTTCGTAGGTCGCGCTGCCGTGCCTCTTGTTGTCTGCTCGCCTAGATCGGCCAGCGAGCCAGGATCACCCCTCGCGGCAGGGGCCGGGTAGACAGGGTGGCCCAGTTGGACCACTCTATCCGCACAACGCGGGTCAAGGTTGCCGGGTCGGGCTGGTTCGCGACGGATTCGCCGCCCTGGTCAGATTGGCTCCGGCGTCTCGGGCCAGGTCTGGGCCGCCTGCTGCCAGCAGGTTTGTCGTCGTCTTTATCGTCGTCATCGTCATCGTCGTCTGGGCGCTTTTGCTCTTCCTTGCTGCGCTTGGCGTCATCGTCATCGTCGCGTTGATGTTTTTGCTCGTCCTTGTCGCGCTTGTCGTCGTCGTGGCCCTTGTTCTGCTTGTCGCCGCCGTGGCCCTTGTCCCGCTTGTCTTTATCCTCTTTAACCCGTTTGTCGTCGCCATCGTCCTTGTCGCGGTCATCGTTGCCCCGCTTTTCGCCATCATCACGGTCTTGCCGGTCCCAGTCGCTATCGCCCCATTCGCCCTGATTCCAGCTTTCCGCATTCCAGTCGTCCTCGTTCCCATCGTCGCTTTCGTCCCAGGCACTCGGCATCGTGGGGATGAACGTTGGTATCTTGGGTTCAATGATGCGCGGGGTTGGCGTGGGCGGCAGGGCCGTAGGCGTAGGTTGAGGTGTTGCGGTGGGCGGTGGGGCCGTGGGTGTAGGCTGGGGCGTTTCGGTGGGCGGCAGGGCCGTAGGTGTAGGCTGGGGTGTTTCAGTGGGTGGTTGGGCCGTGGGCGTAGGCTGGGGCGTTTCGGTGGGCGGCGGGGCGGTGGGCGTAGGCTGGGGCGTTTCGGTGGGTGGTTGGGCGGTGGGTGTAGGCTGAGGCGTTTCGGTGGGCGTAGGCTGGGGCGTCGGGGTATTGGTCGGGGGCGCCTCAGTTGGGACAATTGCAGTTGGGACAACCTCAGTTGGAACAACTGCAGTCGGCGCCGCTGTGTGCGCTGGCTCTGCTGCTGCCTGCCTGTCCACAAAGATGCAACCGCTCCATGCGCGCTCTGACGGGTATAGCTCGATGGTGTTGGCATCAACGACCCGCCCGTGGGCCGTGGGCGGCAACATGGCCTCCACCGAGGTATAGCCCTCGGGGTCTTGCTCAACTATCCGGTACGTGATGTCAAGCGGCTCGACCCACCAACAAAAAGTCCCCTGATCGTCGGTCTGCGTCTCGCGCAGCAACGCCCATCCCTCGCCTTGCTGCTGATACAGGCGCACCACCACGCCCGCCAATCCTTGGACATGCAGTTCGTTCACCACCTTGCCCACAATCAATTCCATCCGCTCCGCGGGCGGGAGAGGCGGCATAAGCCCTTCGGTGGGGCTGGCAGTCGGCGCAAGCGTAGGGGTCTCTGTGGGCATAAGGGTTGGCGCAAGCGTAGGCGTCTCGGTGGGCATGAGGGTTGGCGCCTGGGTGTGGGTGGGAACAGGCACGGCGGTGGGGCTGGGCGACGGACTCGGCATGAGCGTAGCAGCGGGTGTGGGGGTCGGCGTCATCGTGGGGCGGACGGTTGGCGTGGGCGTGGGGAGCAGATAGCGCAGCACCAACTCGGGCGCATCGGTTCCCTCTCGCGAGGAAAAAGTATACCCCTGGCCGGGGTCGCCCGCGGCAATCAGGATCAGGCCGTGATTGCTCGCCGGATCATCCAGCCAGCGCTGCACAAGGCTGGTGACATTCCATTCGTACCAGCGCTCGCCCCCCTGGACAACGGCCAGGCCGGTTGCCAGCGCGTCACGATCATGCGCGGGGTCATCTGCGCCATCGCGCGACCAGGGGATATCCTGGGTAGTGTGTTGCCAGGTGGCCGCGCCTTCATCCCAGGTCCTTTGCAGCCCATAGGCTTCCACCACCAGCGGAACCCCACTCCGAGCGGAAGAGTGCAGCCGCAGCCGCGCCTCGACCAGGGTCATCCCGGTGGGCTGTGGTCCCAGACCAAAGCGCAGCAGCGCCCGCATGGTATCATCCCCGCTGACGGCCAGCGTTGTACCTCGCCCGTGGATCGTTGCCGGGTCCGACTGAAAGATGGTCGTGTCTGCCAGAACACGCACCTCGCCGGGGCCAAGCGATGGGTCAGGAGTTACGGCGGCGGTGGATGTCGGCGTTGCAGCAGGTATAGTCTCCGTTGTCGTCGCACTGGGGGTGGCAGTCAGCAATACGGTTGCGATGGGCACAATCCCCGTTACCGTTACGCTGGGGGTGGCGGTCATCAACTCGGTCGCTGTGGGGGAAGGCGTCACCGTGGAGGTAAGGGTAGGCGTGGGAGAAGGCGACAGCGTGCTGGTGGGCGTCTGCGTGAGGGTGGCGGGCGGATTCCCATCCCATCGCCCCTCAACCTCCACCATATGCACAATCTCATCCCCGTCGCCATTGCTCGACAGGCGAAAATCCGAGTGGCCGTCCAGGTTGTTGTTCAGGTAGGCGTCGTACACATCAAACTCGTGTGTTACCCAGGTGTTCACCGGCCCCAGCGCGGCCCCTTTGCGTACCGTCTGGGCGACGAGTTGCCCCTGATAGTTGCGATATTCCAGCGACAAGGTATCGCCGTCGTGGTTGATAAAAGTCACCCTGATCTTGAACGCTACCGTGCCCTCTGGCTCGGTGGCGGGAACCTGGCCCACAAAGGGGTACTGGTTGTCCACATCCAGGTAGATGTATTCCTGACCGTTAGCCTCGTCGGTGCGACGCGCCTGCCGGGAATACATGTGGCCCTGCGCCTCGGAGGGCATATCCTCGCGCATGATGCGGACGGTGCGGCCACCCTCGACCTCTTTGCGCGTCAGCCAGAACGTCCAGTCTCCCCTGTGGCCGGAGCATCCCCCGCCGCCCCAGGTCTGATGGGGGTACTCGCTATCTCGCAGCACCGTCCAGATAGAGGGGGTGTCGCTGGGTGTGACGCCCAGGTGCGCGCTGACCCAACGCAGGATTTCCGGTCTGGTCGTCGTCAAATAGTCCGCGTGCAGGTCCATGGCGTCCGGGTGATAGTGCAGGCCCGCCAGCATGGACCAGTAGTCAAGCTCTTCGTTGCCAAAGCCATAGGCCGATTCGAGCCAGATGGGCAATGTGGTAGAGTAGGTGCGAACCATGTCCCACGATCCCACATAGGTTCCCTCTCCCTGATGGCTGTCCATGTCCACCCACATGCCAGAGTGCTTTAGGCCCACAGGGGGTTGAAGGCTCGCGGCGTGGCTGGCGACGCTCCTGCGTAGCCCGCTATCGCCGGGGGCTGTGTTGATGAACACGGCCTTGCTGGGAAAGGCCTCGCGATAGACATTCATCGCGTCCAGCACATAGTTGCCGAAATTATGGTACAGGCCGGGCACACCGGCCTCGGCGACCGCCTTCCAATGCCCGCCGGTATCCTTGATGGGATGCGTCTCGCCGTCCAGCCCGGTTGTCACGACGATAGATGTTACCTGGCTGTTGCCGTTGTAACGCTGCCCGAACGCCCGCACAAATTCCCAGTACGCGGCCTGCCACGTGGGGTCTTCGTACATGGGCATCACAGCCACCGCGCCGTTATCCTCTAGCCGATGGCCCACTTTGCGCCCGTTGACCACGGGTCGGGAACCGCCAATTCGATCATAGACCCATTGGGGGGTTGCGTCATAAAAGTACACGCCCGGCCAATTGGGCGCTTCGGAGATGTGGGGCAACACCTGCAACACGACAGGCTTGGGAATGACCCGCCCGTCCAGCAGAGTCACCTTGAGATTGCGCTCTTTGTTCAACTGAGAGTCGATGACACTCCAGTTGTATACACCAGGGCTGGGGTTAACATCCTCCCACAGACAATAGTGGATGGAACCGATTGGCCCCCATTCGGGGTTGGAGCTTTGCCAATCGTTCCCGAAATCCGTAAAGCGGTAGAGGATCGAAACGACATCGGGGTCACCGGCCATCACGCGACTACTAACGGGCGGTCCTTGGGGCGCAGTGGACAGAGACGCATTCCCTATCCCCGCGCCCACGTGTTGCAGGCTGGTAATGGGGCCGTCGCCGCCTGGAAATTTGCGGCCACCCCAGGTTTGTTGCCTATGCGCCTGCACGTGCAAACCACTCAAGGTAAAGACCAGAACCAACGACACAAGCATGCCGAACACCCTGACAGAAATCGTTCGATTTTTGTCCATGAGTAACCAAGGCCTCTCTTTTTTTGGCGGGAGCATCTTGCTCCACGTAAAAACGGCCAGACGTACCCCCCTGTGCTACACCTGCAAGGTCATGGAGGCCCATGCTCAGGTGTGCAGTGGAAGCGCGGTACGTCCTCTGACGCCAAGACCAAAGCCAGCTTGATATTATGTAAATTGATGCAGGCTGAGGATATGGCTGAAGGGAGTTGGAACGATTCGTGCGTAATGCTTGTCAAATGACGCTCTCAACAGAAAGCGCGGCTGACGAGGTGAATCAACACCGAGAGGCTATCGGAGGCAGCGAAAGTGTGGAGATCTAACAGGGTACGAGACAAAACTGCAAGAATATTATCAGACTTGGCGTTAACCTTATCTTTTGCGATTATAACACACTCGCCATCAAGACGCAAAACCCATTTGCTTGCTGGCGGTCTTTTTTGCGATATGGCTGCGTTGTTGTGCGCTGAAACCCAAGCGATGGACGTTTTTTTGGCGGGCCTTATTCGGCGGGGATGGCCTGCTCCTCGCCCCACAGCCGCAACCAGCGGCGGATCAGGTCGCCCCGCGAGTAAAGCTGCCGCCCCTCTGCGCGCCCATAGGCGCGCGCCAGGCGGGAGACGGGCAGGTGAAACTGGGCGCGCAGGCCGGGATTGGCGTCTTGCTGAAAACAGTCCAGGATCGCGTCGAGGCCATCTTCCCGCAGGTTGCCCAGCCGCCACCAGGGTTGCGGCTCCGCGATGTTGGAATAGACGTCCAGGTCTGGCGTGACCATAAAGGCCAGCGTGGACGGCATGTCAGCGAAAGGCTGGTCGCAGTCTACCAACTCGCGCAGCAGTTCGCCCTCCGCTTTGCCCAGGCACTCTTGCAACGTTGCCGCGCCAAAGTGCTGGCACGTCTTGGCCGCGAGATTCGCCGGAATGGCGGACAGCGCGTCCTCGGTGGGACGCAAATGCTCGATGTGAAACGCCTCGCCGTCGGGGGAGGGAATGTTTAGGAACACGGCAAACTCGTGGCCCAGCGCCCGCACGCGTCGCTCCAGATCGAGCTGCTGAATCAAGTCCACCAGCCGGGGCAGTTCGGGGATCACCGGCTCCAGCATAAAGACCTGCCAGCGCGGCCTGATGCCCACCTCCAGCAGCCGCTCGGTGGCCAGCAGGCTATCGCGAAACGCCCCACGTCGCCGCACGAAATAGTCCGTGTTGCGCTCCAGCCCAAAGAAGGTGATCTGACAAGCCTCTGTGCCAATATCTCGCGCCCAACGGGCGTATCCCTCGTCGTGGGCCAGCCGCCAGATGCTAAGTAGCTCAAAGCGGGCGGGTTCCCCGTCGCCCAGTTCCCGCTCCAGCTCGTAGAACCGGCGATAGTCGTCGGCAAAATCTGGCTCCCGGAACCAGGTCGAGACGGTCAGGGGCTGAAAAAAGGGCGCTCGCTCCCCGCAGGGGGCGCTTTGGCCGGACGGCGCCCAGGCGCGAAACTGCTGCGCCACCCACTGCAACGTTTCGATGGACATGCGGCGGTTGGGCGGGTTCCCCAGCCAGCAATGGCGGCAACGATTGGGGCAGCCCGCCATATCCAACAGGACTGCTGCCGCGCGCGATGAGAGTGCAGGCACAAGGCTTCCTTTCCGGCGCTCAGGCCACCGATTGGTCTGTTTGCGCCGCCAGCAATTCGTCCAGTCTGGCCCGCAGCCGGGAGGCCACGGCCTGGTTGATATACAGGCAGGCCAGGGCGCAGCCATCACAATACTCGTGCCGGGGCAGGCTGTCCAGGTCGGCAATCCCGCCCCGGATGCTCTCGAAAACGCCCTGCTCGCGCACATTGCCCAGCGGCATACACCGCCGGATGCCGTGTGAGCCGCAACGGAACTGGTAGCCGTCGGGGGTAAAGGATGCCTGCGTAGGGGCCACATAGCAATAATCGGGCAGGGCCAGGCTACCATAGCGCCCATCAGCGGAAGCGCGGACATAGGCTTCTAGCCCACCCTCGTGCTCGACCCGCAGAAACGGGTTGGAGAAATAGCCGAACAGGTCGCCTCGCTTTTCCAGGGGCACGTTATGCTCATCCTGGTAGCGCGTCCAGATGTCCTGCACCTGCTGCCAGACCTCCCGGTAGAACAGTTCGAACTCGGCTTCTGTGGGCCGTAGCCACTGGTTGCTCTGCCCCCCCACGGGAATCACGTGCGGGAACAGGTCGTTGAAAAAGGGATCGCTCTTGTCGCCCGTTTGCTTGTGCTTTTCCAGGATGAACTCGAACAACTGGGGGAACAGGCGCAGGTTGCGGTTGGTCAGCACGCAGTTGGTGTGAATCACGGGATAGGTCGCCCCCACCAGGTCGCGGGCCAACTGCACATTATAGATGCCCTCCATGACTGCCTGGAAATAATCCCCCCCGTAGAAATAGTTTTGCAACTCGGCGTCGGCGGTGTCCAGCGAGATGTGCAGCCGATATAGGCCAGCCTTGATGAGCCGCAGCGCCACCTCCGGCGTGATCAGGATGGCGTTGGTGTTCACATTCACGCCCGCGCCCCGCTCGGTGGCATAGTGCACCAGCCCATCATCCCCCCAGATTTCCTCGTCCAACACCAACGGCTCGCCGCCAGTGACATAGATATAGGGGCCGCCGCCGTCCCTGTCGGCTGTCACCTCGTCAATTACCCGCTTCCAACCTGCCAGCCCTACCGTCGCCTCGACCCACGGCTGATTGCAGTAGATACAGTGGGGTTGCACATTGCAGCGGGCCGTCAGGTTCAGGCCCAGGAAAGAGATATGCGGGTTGCGTTGCCCTAGCCCGGCGGGCCAGCGCGAGAGGGACCGGTACAGGGCTTCCCGATCGCGGCAGCCCCCGGCGATTTCCGCCGCCACCCGCGCCTCGTTGAGCGATAGCAGGTCGTCGACCACCGTACCAATGAAATCCCGCACCTTGCCGGGACGCAGGCGCTCTTCCCGAACCTGCTCTACCAGCCCAGAGGCCAGCACTTGCTGCCATGCCGGGGACTCGAGCAACGATTGAAGCTCGGCGCGGTGTCCTGCGCTATAGTGCGATAAATCCAACATGCTGCTCCCCTTCCGTGTGTTCTAGCCGCGATGCTTTTGGACGGGCAAACGGCGGCCTGGCCGATGGCTGGGCCGTCAACGCTTGTTGGTTCACGGGCGGGCAGGTAGCCCGCGCCAGCACGGCGCGTCTACAAACTATCCGCCCATGAACTCGAGAGTGCAGGTTACAGTAATGCCTTGTCGATGGGGGGATTATCTCTATAACTATTGTAGTCCAGGTCAGGGGAAAGGACAATAGGGAAAAATGCGTGGGTTGCCCCGGTTGGCGGGCGTCAGGTCAACCGGCTGACGTTCACGCGGATGACATTCTTGGCCTGCAAGCCCTTGGGGCCTTCTTCCAGGCGAAACTCGACCCGATCCCCGCTTTCCAGCCTGCGCGTGCCATCGCTTTCCAGCACGTCGCTCTTGTGAACAAAAATGTCTCTATCCGTGCCCTCGATCCGAATGAATCCATAGCCCCGGTCATTATCGAACCACTCTACGCCGCCTACTATGCGATTATCCATCTGTACTCCTCCTCTTGGCAAGGCTGCGCCAAACTCACAGGGGAGAAGGTTGGTAGAAGGAAAAAAAGCCGTCTCGGCGCGCAGCCTCGACGGTTTAGCGATACCCGAGATGGGGCGCTGCCCCTTGCGACACAGCCCCCTCACACCACGGATGCTATCTCGGTTTGCGTCCGTTGTCAATGCCGCCAGTTGGCAGTTGAAACTGCACCAACCGTTGCAATCGCCAGCTTGCTGGCGCGTCGCCCTTCGGCGACTCTTTCCCAGCCTGCGCAGGCAGGCTTTGCAATGGTTGCCGCGGTTTCAACCGCCCATCCTAAGGACTATTACCGAACTATTTTGTTAAAACTCATCAACCGCCGGGTGACAGCCGCCAGTTGGCCCGTTTGCGGGTTCGTGCTTATAATGAGAAACAACATCCAAAGGATTGGATACGCCTGACGTATCGGGGAGTCGTACAGCAAATGGGGATCAATGTAGCGCAAACGAGCAAGCTCAAGGTGGTCATTCTGGCGGCAGCGCAAGGGGAATGTTCGGAGATAGAATACCCGCGCGCGCTCCAACGGTTGGGCGATCGGGCCATCATTGACCACGTGCTAGAGCTGGCTCATCATTTCGCCAGCCCAAAAGACATCTATATCATCGTCGGCTATCGGCATCAGGCCATTGAAGATTACCTGGGGCCAGAGTATACCTACGTCTTGCAGGACGAACCGCTGGGCACCGGGCACGCCGTGTTGCAGATGCAGCCCCTATTGCAAGATTATGACGGCGAGCTGCTGATCCTATATGGCGACACGCCGCTCTTCCGGCTCTCTTCTTTGCGCGGCATGCTGCTGCGTCACCGGCTGAAGAATGCCGATTTCACCCTATTCTCCATCATCACCGACGTTCCGCTACCCTACGGGCGGGTGGTGCGCGATAACATGGGGCGCGTGGTCAACATTGTCGAGGAGGCCAACGCCAACGCCGAGATTCGCGGCATCCGCGAGTTGAACGTGGGCGCATATGTCGCCAAGGCGCGTCCCCTGTTCCAGGCATTGGCGCGCCACGACCGCAAGACCGACTTGAACGGGCATTTGCTCACCGACACGGTGCGTCGCCTGATCGCTATGGGGCATCAGGTGGCTTGCTATCAAAGCTCTGATCCAGATGAAATCATCGGTATTGATACCCCGGCGGACCTGGAAATGGCCGAGTTGATCCTGCAAAAGCGCATTCTGCGCCCCCGCCGGATCGAGGAGGAGAGCATTATCCAGTTTGGCACGGGCGGCTGGCGGGCGGTCATCGGTGAGGGATTCACCATGCACAACGTCCGGCGGCTGTGCCAGGCGCTCGCCAACCGGCTGATCCGGCAGGACCTGGACCGACAGGGGGTGTTGATCGGCTATGACCGCCGCTTTTTGTCTGATAGCGCCGCCGAAGCCGCCGCGGAGGTGTTTGCAGGCAACAATGTGCCCGTGGCGCTGTTGAGCGAGGCGGCCCCCACGCCGTTGATCACCTATGCCACCGTGTTGGAAGGGGCAGCCTATGGCCTGGGCTTTACCGCCAGCCACAACCCGCCAGAGTGGAACGGCCTCAAGGTGTTCAAAGAGGACGGGGCACTGCTGCT
>JAAYXX010000227.1 GCA_012515695.1 Chloroflexota bacterium | reverse complement strand
GCGGGAACAATATCAGATCATTGCCGCCCATGTGCGTACAGATATGCACTGTGGCCGCAGCGTGCCGATAGATTGGCTCCAGGGCTGGTGCGCCGAGCGCAATATCCCGTTGGCAATTGATACTCTGGCGATAGCGGAAGAGGTGGCTACTACGACGTTGAGCGGTTGCTTTCGCTGTGCGTGGAACCGGCGCAAGGCCCTGTTCCGGCTGGCCGACCAATGGGGATGCAACAAGCTGGCCTTTGGTCATCATGCCGACGACATTGCCGAAACCACCCTGATGAACCTGTTTTACAACGCGGCTATTCGCCCGATGGAGCCTAAAATGAACCTGTTCGACGGGCGTCTGGTGGCGATTCGGCCCCTGGCCTATGTAGAAGAGCGCGACATTGTGCCCTTTGTGCAGGCCAGCGGGTTCCCTGTGCAGGGCGAACCCTGCCCAGAGGGGGCGTCATCGCGGCGCGCCGTGGTCAAGCGGATTTTGCGCGAGTTGGAACAAGGCAACCATGCCGTCAAACGCCATATCTACCGGGCGGTTGAGCGCTATCAGCAAGCCCTGCAACAAGCAAGCGGCGCGTCCGACGATGAACGGGAGGACGGCGCGGCAGGGGCCGACACACCTCAGGCGGCCATGTAGCCTGGGGGCAAATGGAACGAGCGGGGGGACAAGTCGTGCCTGATCGCGAAGTGCGTTGTGTATACTATGAAAAGGCGGGGCCTCAGAACACCGAGCGCACCTTTCAAGTAGCCAGGGAAAACGCTCTGGTCCTGGGGATCGCGCACGTGGTCGTCGCCTCCACATCGGGAAAGACCGGCGCTCTGGCTGCCGAGTACTTTCAGGGAATGGAGCGGGTGATCGTTACCCATCCCGTATGCAACAACACGCCCGACCTGCAACCCGAATACCGCAGCCAGATTCAGGCGGCTGGGGCGCATATCCTGACCTGCCCCTATGTCTTTGGCGGGGTCTCCAGGGGGGTGCGTCGCAAGCTGGGCAGCTACCAGTTGGAAGAGATCATCGCTTTTGTGCTGCGCGATTTTTGCGAGGGTATCAAGGTGGCCTGCGAGATCACCATGATGGCGGCGGACGCCGGGCTGGTGCCCGTGGGCCAGGAGGTAATCGCCATTGCGGGCACAACCAAAGGGGCCGATACGGCGGCGGTGCTACTCTCGGCCAACAGCCAGGACTTTTTCGACCTGCGCGTGTTGGAAATCTTGTGCAAGCCGCGTGTGGGTGGGCGCTACCAGTTCCCCGGCTCCTGAGTGCGCCAGGATGGCGAGCGCCAGGATGGCGGGCGCCATATCAGACCGCCCGCTTCCAGCCCAATGGCACTAACTTTTCGCGGATCAAATGCTGGGGCAAGATCGGAGTTGCCCTCATTCGCCCTTCGGGCATCGGCATACCTGCCGCTCGGCAGCATGCCGCCTTCTCCCGGGGGGAGAAGGCGAGCAAGCGCGGCATGTATGCCACTCTCGCCCATTGGGAGAGGGCCGGGGTGAGCAACTGTCTTGATTGTCAAGTAGCCGATGGGCAGCGCCAGGGCGTTTCGTTTTTGAGCATGGCGTTCAGGATGATTAACAACTTGTGCATGCACGCCACTAACGCG
>JAAYXX010000226.1 GCA_012515695.1 Chloroflexota bacterium | reverse complement strand
CACGGCTTTCCCATCGCCCGGCTTCTCTTTTGGCCGCCGACGGCTACAATGCCCCCAATGAACGCCCTGCCGTCTGACCTTGCCCACCCCAGACCATCCGCGGGTCGATCCCTTGCCGCCCTGGCCGGCTGGCTGCTGCTGACATACAGCGCTTCGGCCACGGCCGTCTTCGTCTCCACCGACGGTTGGTACGCCGGGCTGGCCAAGCCCGCGTGGAACCCTCCGGGCTGGGTCTTCGGACCGGTCTGGACGGTCCTCTACGCCATGATGGCGGTGGCGGCCTGGCGGGTCTGGCTGTACGGCGGCTGGAAAAGGCAGAAGAAGGCGCTGGGGCTGTTCGTCATTCAATGGGCGCTCAACGCGCTGTGGACGCCGTTGTTTTTCGGCCTGCAGCAGCCCGGCTGGGCACTGGCGGAGATCCTGGTCCTCCTGGCGACCATTTTGGCCACGATACGGGCCTTCTGGCGGGTGGACCGCCCCGCCGGCATCCTGTTGCTCCCCTACGCCGCCTGGGTGGCCTTCGCCAGCCTGCTCAACGGGGCGATCTGGTGGATAAATTGAGGGGCGCCTCGAGATAGCCCACTTCTTGAAGGCCGCGGCTTCCGGCATGAGCGAGCGCAGGGTCGGCGTTCACACCCATTCCGTTATTCGTTGCGAGAGTTTGTTAGTAAGCGTCCGGTCTACTGCCCTGTTGACGCGGCTCTGTTGGTCTTCCACCGGGCGGGGGTGTAGAGCTTGGCGGTTTGGTTGGTCATGGTGGGCAGGCGGGGGAGGACGTCGAGCAGATATTCCTGCGGATTGATGTCCAGCATGCGGCAAGACTCCAGCAGGCTATAAAGGATGGCGGACGTCTGCCCGGCCGTTTCGCTACCGAAGAACAACCAGTTCTTCTTGCCCACCGCCGTGGGACGGATGGCGTTTTCGACGAGATTGTTGTCGATCTCCACGTGGCCATGGCGGGTGTACGTTTGCAGGCGCTCCCACTGGCCCAGCGTGTAGAAAATTGCTTTGCCGGTCAGGCTCTTGGGCAGGTGCTGAGCGGCGGCGGCGCGCAAGTCTTTTTCGATCTTTGCGAGGATCGGCAGGCTCTCACGCTGGCGCGCCGTCAACCGCAAGGCGTCGTCGGCCTCTTGCTCGCGCAGGTCGGCCTCGACCCGATAGAGCTTCTGGATGTCGGTCAGCGCCTGGGCGGCCAGCGGGCTTTCCGCGCGGGCCTCGAAGAACTTCCGCCGGGCGTGCGCCCAGCATCCGGCCCGCTCCACGCCCGCGCGCAGCTTCTGGTTCAGGGGTTTGCCGTAGAAGGCGTCGTAGCCGGAATAGCCATCGCTCTGCAGTTGACCGGTGAACTTGGAAAGCATCTTCGTCAGGCAATCCGAGGATCGGCTGGGGAACCATTCGAACAGCACGCCGATGCCCATGGACCGATAGACCCACAGGTATCCGGTGCGGCATTTCCCGCTTCCGGGATCCAGAAAAGGGATGGGCGTTTCGTCGGCTTGCATATATCTGGAACTTCGAATCTCGTCGCGCAAACCTTCATAGATCATCGCCAACTGGTGGGCGATGCTCCAGACCCAGTCGCACATCGTCTTTCGGCTGAGTTCCACGCCGTAGCGGGCTTTGAATATTTGTTCTTGGCGGTAGAGCGGGAGATGGTCGACATATTTGGCCAGCAGGATCGCCACCAACAAGCCGACGGAGGCAAAACTGTTTTCGATGATCCGCTTCGGGGCGGGGGCCACGATGGGCGGCAAGTCGCGGTCCGCCAACTTCACGTACTTCGGGCGAATGATCAGCCGCTTGAAGAACTTCGCCGGAACCAGGTCCAGCTCGATCATCGTCTCCTCGCCGATCTTCTTGTAGGACGAGGGATCGGCCAACACCTCTTCAGGCTCGATCACCACCGTCTCGACCGGAAGGTCGTCTGGCAACCGTTCCGCCAATGAGCGACGCTTGGCGCGCGGGCGGACGGGCAGGACTTCTTCAGTTTCCAGGATCGCTTCTTCGGCGGCGGCCACCTGGGCCTGGGTTTCGAGCAACAGCGTCAGCTGGTTGGGATCAATCTTTTCGGACTTGGAACCGAAGAGTTGCTTGAGCAGATACTGGACCTTTTCCTTGAGGAATTTGATCTCGCCCCTAAGCGATTTGTTCTCGGCTTGCAGTTGCTCGAATTGTTCGTCGGCGGCGATCATAAGCGCGCAATCTACGCGCGCGCGCGCGCGAGGTCAAGCCCCAAATCAAAGTGTTTTGAAAATTCTTTTTAAGGCTGCTTCTTAGCGCTCGTACCATGCGCGCAACTTGCCGCCGCGCAGGTCTACGCCATCGAGCAGCAATCCTAGCGCCTCCGGCTTCAGGCGCATCTTTTCCTTCTTTGCATCCGACCCCTTCGGCCAACTGAACGTCCCTTTCTCCAAACGCTTTGTCGACACCCAGCAACCCGTGCCGTCGAAACACAGCACCTTCACCCGGTTGCGAGGCCGATTGCTGAACACAAATAGCGCCCCCTTCTCCGGCGTCTCCTTCAGTTGCTGCGCCACCGCGTACAATCCGTTGAAGCTCTTGCGCAAATCCACCGGCCGAACCGCCAACACCACCTTCAAGTTTTGATTCATGTGAAACATTGTCGGGCCCTTTCTTTAGGCCACAACTATGTCCCTGTTCCTCCCATCAGGTAAGACGGTCCTCTGCCGGACGCTTACGTTTGTTATCCGCCAAGGGTGTCGCTAATAACCACACCCTTTTCATCACCGTCCAACGCTAAAACAGGCTGGCGAACCGCCCCTTGTCCGTATCCCCCATCACTACAGCGTGACTCAGGTCCATACCCGCAGATCGGCTATAAATTACAAATGACTAACCTAGCCTGACTAGCCAGCACACTTCGTGCAGTGGGAAAATCGGTAAAGCGACCAGTATACAATTCCTGGATCATATCCACCGGCAGACATTCACAGAACTTTGGTTTTGCCCATTCACGATTTACGAATTGGCAGCATTTCGCAGTCAGAAGACTTTTCTCGGATATTGTTTTCATGCCCATACTGATGACACCTATGTCGGAAGACTCAATGCGAATCTGCAAATTCTGAGGCGAGGTCTTGAAGCCCGTAGCCGACTGGACCAACAGTGCGAGGGTGTTGTTCACCTTCATACCGGCAAAAGTCCAGATCTCGACGTAGTCGCCTCGCTGAATAAGCAAGTTTCCGT